>CALHMG010000358.1 GCA_938034705.1 uncultured Gammaproteobacteria bacterium | reverse complement strand
GCGGGGATCTCGGGGCCCGAACCCGAGGGATTCGGGAACTTACCCCTCAGGAGTAAGTCCCCGGGTTGGGTTCACGGGACAATCTCCTGTGAATAGATCGACCGTATTGCCCGGGTGCGTCGTCTAAATTCGCAAAATGCCTCTGACGCCCAATAAAAAACGGCTCCCTTGAGGGGAGCCGCTGTATCTCTGACTCAGGGTCAGGAAAGCCGTATCAGGCCTGCTTTGCGACAAATCTGCGAAGCGCCTCGGGCTTGAGTGGGCCCGGCTGAACGGCCGCAAGCTTTCCTTCCGGGTTAAACAGAATAAACGTCGGTGTTCCGCGAAAATCCTCTTTGGTCAGCGCTTTGAAATTCGATGCGACCGTAATGAGCTCACCGACAAAGTTCGGGAAGCGCATGTCGTGGCGTTTCATCCACTGCTCTACTTCAGGCATGGACTGCTGCCCGTCGATGGACACACCAAGCACGGTGATGTTGCCGTCCTTTTCGTCATCGTAAAGCTGACTCATGACGGGTGATTCGCGCACGCAAATGCCGCAGGTCAGTGACCACATCATGACGAGGTTCCATTTCCCCGCGATCACATTGTCCATCAATCCGGTTGGCTCACCGCTCATGGTGAACAGCTCCTGTGCCGAGGCGTTGTATGAAACGCCTGCGCCGGCCAGCAAGGTTGCGGCGCTTGCCGCTTTGATCAGGCTACGTCGGTTGATTGCACTGTCAGTGTCGATCACAGTTGGCGTCTGTACATCAAACATTCTTCATATTCCTGTGTGTTGGCCGCTGATGACGGGCTGTCGCTTATTAAGACTGTCAGCGAGCGGATTAGTTCCCACATTATACTGCCGACAATCCACCGCTGGTCGGGTACTGGGTCACAGAACGTCACCGCCCAGACCCGGCCCCGGACGGCCCGGATTCTAGGACGTTATCGACGGCTCAACCCGGTCGGCAGAAGAGCTCGCTCGACTGTTGCGCCCATACGTGCGACCCGAAAACACAAACTTCAACATTCTTCTGGCGCTGGTTATTCTCGCGCCGATGTCATGCTGCATCATCACCAGAGCCGGTGTAACCAGCATCACGAGCACGACTCCAAAACCGAGACCCCACGACAGCGTGATCACCGTGGGCTTCAGAAACACAGCCTGACGGCTCTGCTCGAACAACAGAGGCGTGAGCCCTCCTACCGTGGTCAGAGTTGTCAGCAGCACCGCGCGCAATCGATCGGACGCTCCATCAATGACGGCCTGTTTGATGCTCTGGGTTTTCGCTCGTTGATCGATGGTCGTGATCAACACGATTGAGTCGTTGATGATGATACCGGCCATGCCGATCAGGCCGACCACTGAAAACATGCTCAGGGGCACACCGTGAAAGTAGTGTCCCCAGATCGCACCGATCAGTCCCAGCGGAATGACCAGCATGATAGTCAACGGTCGCACCCATGATCCGAATACCCACGCAAGTACGAGATAGATCGATATCAGACACAGCCCAAAACCCGATAGCGCGTCCTCAAGAAAGTTCTTTTCCTGCTCGGCAAGACCGCCGGACGTCCAGGTCACGCCAAACTGCGATGCGATGTCAGGCATGATTCGAGCCGTTATCGCCGTCCTGACTTCCTCGACTTCGGCCGCGTCCTCGGACAGCTCCCCCGACACCGTCACAATTCGTTCGCCCGCCTTTCGGACAATTGTCGAAAAGCTCTGCTTTTCGGTCACCGTCGCAACCGTCGTCAGAGGCACATAGCCCTGCCCGCCCGGCAGCGGCAGCTTTGCGTCATACAGGTACGACGCCCCGACCTCCTCATCGGGCAGCCGAACGTCTATCTCGATATCACGTGAATCACGAACGATCGTTCGAGCGACGGTGCCAGCCAGCTGCTGACGCAGTTGAAGCGCAACACCACGAGTCGTAAACCCGAGAGATTCTCCACGAGGCGTCAGTTTGATTGCGTATTCGGGCTTGTCATAAACGAGTGTGTCCTCGAGCGCACTGACCTGGCTAAAACGACCAAGTTCGGTCTTCAGCGCTTCCGCCGCGGCCTTCAGCGTACGACTATCCGGACCCGCCATTCGAACATCAATATCGTCACCGCCGGGACCTGATCGACCACGCCTTAACGCAAGCTGATCAAGCAGAGGTGGTTTGTTAATTTCCTGCTGCCACGCATCGAGCACATCGTAGGCGGAGTACGGCCTCTCATCCGGGTCGATCAGCTCGATCTCAACGCCACCAATCAAGTCCGGATCTTTTGAAGCCGCGCCACGCAGTCCGCGGCCTACCGTTGCGCCGACGGTGGACAGCATCATCACAAGCGGACTTACGCCGTGCTCGGCCTCAAGGCGACCGGCAACAACGTTCATTGCGCGATCCATCTCTTTGAGCATCTCGCGGGTGTCGGTGCGACTGGCGCCGGGCAGCATCGACACGTTGGCCCGCAGCGTGCCGCGTTCGGGGGCCGAGAAGAACTGCCAGCGAACCGTTCGATCCACGAGCGCGGCAACTGAAAACATCAAAAGGGCGACGACCGCGGCAAACAGTGGATAGCGCACCGCTACACAAAAGCGGATCAACGGTTTGAATACCCGGGCCTTGAAGGCGTTGAAGCCACGATTGACCCAGCGACTGGGCGCATCGAACCAGGATTCTTTTGATGCACTGGACAGCGAATGACGCATGTGTGCCGGCAGAATCAGAAAACACTCGACCAAAGACGCGATAACCACAACGCCGACCGTGAACGGCATATCGGCGATCAAACTGCCAAACCGACCCTCGATGAATGTCAGTGACGCAAAGGCGGTGACCGTCGTTACTGACGCCGCAAGAACCGGTGCGGCCATTCGCTTTGCCGCGCCGGTTGCGGCCTGTGTTGGCGTCATACCGTTCGCGTGCAGGTGGTCAGCGTGCTCACCGACGACGATCGCATCGTCAACGATGATCCCAAGTGAAATGATCAACGCGAAAAGCGAAACCATATTAATGGTCAGGCCAAACGCGTACATCAGACCAATAGTTGCGGCGACCGCCACAGGTATGCCGGCTGCGACCCAGAACGCGGTTCTGGCGGAGAGAAACAGAAACAGGAGGACCAGCACAATCGCCAGACCGAGCAACCCGTTTTTGGCAAGCAGGTCGATACGATCACCGATAGCTTTTGCTCGCGCATGCGCGAGGCGCATCGTCACGCCACCCGGCAAAGTTTGCGCCATCTCGTCGACAACCCGCTGAACGGTGGCCTGAATATTGAGCGCATCGCCCTGGGCATCGCGATCAACTCGCAGTATCACCGCCGGATTGTCACCATGAAACTTCGCGGCGCCGCGAGCGAGACCTTCTTCTCGCAGTTGCGCCACGTCTCGCACCAGCAACCGGGTTCCGTCACTGCGCGTTCTGACGGCGATTGAACCAATCTCCTGAACCGTCGAACGCGATGAGTCAGCGGTTACACGCGCAGCGCCGGCGTTCATTTCACCAATGGCGACCGTACCGGTCTCGCTGGCGATCGCCGCAGAAATATCCTGAATGCTGAGATCGTACTGTTCGAGCTGTTTGCGTGTTGTATTGATGCGGATCACGGGATCCGAAAGCCCGCGAATGCTGGTTTTGGACACGCCTTCTCGAAACAGGCGGCTTTTGAGTTCGTTGGTGTACTGATCGAGCAATTCCAGTGGCACGTTGCCCGTCACCACAACGTCGGTCACGCGATCGCTGAAGCTGGCGCGTTTGATGACGGGGTCTTCGATGCCGTCCGGCAGGTCGTTGACCTCGTCGACAGCCGCCTTAACCTCATCAAGCGCGCGAGCCATATCCCAGCCGGGCACAAACTCGACTGAAATATTGGCCCGCCCCTCTCGTGAGGTGGCGTCGATTTCCTCGACGCCGTCGACGCCGCGCAGAGCAGGCTCAATGCGCGACACGATCCCGTCGTCGACGTCTTCGGCACCCGCTCCTACCCAGGGCACGCTGACCGATATTCTTTCAAGCACCACATCGGGGAAAAACTGGGCCCGGATCTGGAGCGCCGCCGCGCTACCGGCAACGAGCATGACAACCAGCAGCAAATTGGCCGCGGTCTTGTGACGGACAAAGTAGTCGAGAACCCCGCCACCGGCTCGAGCGCCAAAAGCGCGGCCGTCGGGGTTGCTGGTCAATGTGCGGTTGGTATCTGTCATACAGATCAAACTGAAGCTGCGCCGGGCGCGAGCTACATCCGGGCTTCGATGCGTTCAACCATCGAGCGCTTTACCTGTGGCTTGGCGAGGTTTTGCAAAATTCGCTCGCGGCGATCTTTGGGCATTCGTGTGTTTTTTTCTACGAACGCGATCAGTTTTGCGCGGCGCTCCGGGTCAAGTTCTACAAACTCGCTCGGTGCGGCGCCACCGGACGCGGCCTTGTCGGCACCTCGAACCTTGACGCGGATACCGCTCCCGAGCTGCGGCAGTCGCGCCGTGACATATCGCTGACCTACCGGCGCCTGGGAGAGCACCACGGTGTCGCCGTAACGGCGAATCACGTTAACGCTGATCTCGTCGAGCCTGTTGTCAGCGTCGAGTACGAAAATGCGATCGTTCTCACTGACCGCGGCGGCAGGGACGCTGAACACATTCGACAGAGACGGCTCTGCGACGGATACCTCGACGAAATCCCCCGGACGCACCAGCGTGCCCGTATCTGGCTCAAGGCGCGCGTAGACAACCCGACCGCCCTGGGTCGAATCAACAATCGGCGCATCACGATCCAGGGTGCCGTTAACTTCCACGCTCCGGTCGCCGAGAGACAGCGCCACTTTTACTTCAAGAGGACGCAGCTGACCCTGATCATTCACAAGTCGACCAAACACGTCATCGCGAACGTTGAAGCGAACCTCCAGAGCGTTGGGATCGATTAGCACGCCCAGTTTTTCGTTGTTGCCTACACGTCTGCCGGTAGTCGCGGTGACCTCGCTCAAACGCCCGGAAAATGGAGCGGTCACCGTGGTCTCGTTAAGACCGGTATCCGAATCCTTGACATTGATACTTGCGCGCTTGACGGCGAGCGCGGCGTTGTCGACACGCATGTTGGCCGAGAGCAGTTGCTGACGTTTGCCTGTCAGCGCCTGTTCGGCGGAAGACACGGCGAGCTCTGCATTTTCGACGGTGACTCGCGGAACGAGCCCTTTGGCAAGCAGTTGTTTCTGGCGGTCGAGCTCACGCTTGCGAAGTTCGACCTGGCGTTCGGCCGCGGCAATCTCCGCCTGCACCAGCGCGACAGCGGCCTCGGCTTCAACCGTTTCCACTTTTGCCTGGGACATCGAAACGTCAGCCTCGGCGACGCGTGATTCGGCGTCAGCAGGATCGATTCGCAGCAGCTCCTGACCCGCCGTTACAGTTTCACCATCACGAAACAGCGCATCCATACTGGCAATGGCGCCGGTCGCGGGGGCCCTCAGCTCAAGCGTGCGTCGAGCAATCACCTCACCGTAGACATTAATAACCGGCGAGACCTGACCGCTTTTGAAGTCCGCGGCATCAACGGTGTAGCTTCGTTCGACTGCCGGGCGGGATTTGCCGCCAGCCGCAGTCTCCCGTGCCTGCTGCATCCGCCAGACACCCGCGCCAAGAAACGCAAGCGTCAGAGCAAGCAGCAACAGTCCTGTCAGAGCACGGCCAAGGAATTTCATCGCCCGATGTTAGCCCAACCGCTCGATTGAGACGTCACGGGAAGTAACGAACGCGGGAAATTGCCGACGAATTCCACGAAATTTGCGCAACTCATCCCGAGGGTTCAGGAAGCGTTCAGGGTCGGACAACCGTCCAGCCGGATGGCACTTTTGGTGCATTGGTGACGAGCAGTCGCTCAGTCGCGTCGTCGATCAGGGGAAACCTCGCATCATCCTCGAGTACTTCGAAGTTTCGCGGTCCGAACGCGACGATATTGCCGAGCTCCAGTGTCTTCTGCCAGCCGTGTACCGGACCCTTGTCGGTCACCAGCGCAAACACCGTGTACGGCCCCGGGTTGTCGTCGACCGCGTTCACCGCTGCGACGGTTCCGTCCCAGTCCTTGGCTGCGTCGAACGAGGCATCTACGGCCACCAGCACGCGACGGGGATTGTTTTTGAACCACCAGTGACCGCCTACCGCTACCAGAGCAAATAGAACGATGTGAATCACAAGCCAGCGCAGCAGTGTTTTCAAGACTAAAGTTCTCGTGTGGTTCGAAGTGGGTTATGCCCGGGACGCCAAGTCCACAGCCTTACATCTGGGCGTTGAGCAGGTTACCGATCTTGTAAGCAACGTCGCCCTCGTTGGCGTTCAGCGACGCCGCCTCAACCAGACTCGAAAGACGTTTCAGCTCGCTGATCTTCTGGGCGTAGCCAATCGTGTAGACCGGAATACCCGCCCCCTCGACAACGCGTGCGATCTGATTGAAATCGTACCCGCGATTGGTTTCGCCGTCGGTGAGCACAAACAGCAACAGCTTGCTGTCAGGATCATTCTGCCGCGCCTTGGCGAGCAGACTCAGACTGACCATCACGCCGTCATACATCGCGGTGTTGCCGCCTGCCTGAAGATCTTCCACAGCGGCCCAGAACGCCGACTTCTGAATGAGATCAAATCGTTTGGGCGGCAGCGCCACGTTGACGCGATCGCTGAACGTGACCAGACCGATTTCGTTGTTCTCGGAGATAAAATCCGCACCGGACTTAAGCGCCTGCTTGAGAGCGTTGATCCTGAAGCCGCGCATGGAGCCGGAGACGTCGGCCAGAAAGATCGCGGTAATCGCCTTGCCGGCATCCTTTTTCTCTTTCCAGACTGACTGCACGTTCAAAAGAAGACTGCCATCCGGATATTCGTACGCATCGCTGTATTCATCCAGCGAGTTGAAGCCGTAGCGGTCCGCGAGGCGTTTTGCCGCCGGTGACTCAGCGTGGCGCGCAAGAAGCTCCAGCGCCTCTCGCTCTTCCGTGGATATGTCACCCACGGCATAAAGCGGGTTGTCGTGACGAATGCCAAAGGGAATGAACTCGTACTCGGCACTCAGCGCCGGCCGGGTCTGGCTGAACGTCTGGTATTCCATGACGAATGCATCGAGAGAACCATTGTTCTGCACCGAGTCACGCATCTGCAGCGTGGTCATCGCCACGAACGGAACGTTGCGCTGAAAGGATTCAAAAGCACTGACGACATCGGGCTTGAGCATATCGGGCCCCGTTGTATTGCCAAACGCGTGCAGCACGGACACCAGGAAGTTAAGGCCGGTGGAGCTTGCGTACGGGTTGGTGTAACCCGTAACAACCTGCCCCTGGGCAACCGCGTTGACGATGTCAGTCATCTTCAGTTCCGGAAACTGCTCACGCAACTTTCTGGCGATGCGTTTTCGCATCACAATGCCACCGACGTTGCCAACGAGTCGTTCGCGAACCGCATCCGTCTTTACGGCATGCGCTTCCACCATTTTTATCCACAGATGGTTACTTGGCGTGAACGCGTGCGGTACATATTTTTTAGACGCGATGAACTGGGCGCCCGTGCCCGATGCAATCTTGCGCACAGCGATCTGTGCAACCTTGCCTGTTGATGTCTTGACCCGCTGGCGATTGAAATCTGTCGCAACTTCTACAAGCCAGCCATCGGTATCTTTGCCGGCCTTCTCCGATGAAGAGAAAATTTCCGCCACAACCACACTGTCACTGCTGCCGACGAGTGTCGGCCCGGTCACGATTGGATAGGAGTCAATAGGAGGCAGCGTGTCGAACAGACTCTTCTTCTGCAGCTCAACCTGGGCTCGTCGCTGCACGGTGTTGTTGGTGTAGCCAACGTTACCCGCCAGCTTGTTCAGCTCGCCAACGGCCTTGTCCTGATCCATCGGGCGGTTGCCACCAAAGATACTGCCAAGCCCCCCGGATCCGCCGCTGGAGCGCTCGGATACAGAACCGCCCGTGGGATTCGAAGCCGAGAACTGACAGCTCTCCATCATGTTGGTCACCACGATAAATCCAAATATGGCGATAAAAATGAAGCTCATCGATGAACGACGACGTCGAGCCATTAGTTTCTCCTGCCCTTCAAGGCCTGTTGAGCGGACGGCGGGTGCTGCGCCGTACCTTAAATCCGAACCCCG
>CALHMG010000357.1 GCA_938034705.1 uncultured Gammaproteobacteria bacterium | reverse complement strand
GGCGGCGGAACCTGGCTGTTCGACTCCGACGTCAGACACGACCACCGCATCTACCTAGAGATCGACACCGCCGTACGCAAACGCGAACTGAACAGCGATTGGATACACCCCAGCGACACGATCATCCAGGTCGAAATGTCGTACTCACAGTTCGGGGCGCTGGTTTCATCGTTCGGTAGCGGATCTGGTGTGCCGGTCACGATCACCGAACGCCAGGGCCAGGGGCCTGTGCCCCACATCATCCCGGAATCCAGGTTCGAAAAGAGCTTGAAAGAAGTACGCGACGCCGCCGAGACGCAATCAGCCAAAGCCCAGGCAGACCTCGAAGAACTCCTCGCAGCGCTCAACCCTGAAGACGGCCGCCCCAAAATGAAGAACGTCAGGGAAGCCGCCCGCAACTTGGAAGCTTCGATCAGGAGCCTCCCCTCGAATCTCGTGTTCGCAAGCGAAAAAATGCATGAGCACGCCGAAAACGTCGTCAACAAAGCCAAGGCAGACATCGAGGCGATGGTTGATGACAGGGTGCGCCAGTACGGCCTCGACCGTGCAGCCCTCGACCTACCAGAACAGCAAGGAATCGCAGCACTAGGCAACCCCGATGACGCGTAGCTCCGTGAGGCTCGAAGCCGAGATGAGGGCCGCACGCACCGCCGCCAAACTCGCCAAAAACATGGGCCTTCGGCGCCTACCGATCACCCCCGCCACAGTCATCATGCTCGTGGACACAGCCCTCAACGCACGGAAAGCCGCCGAACAAGCAGCCGAAGCCTGCTCCATCGCCCTCCTCGTCCGGCAAGACCCCCACATCGAAGCCGAACTCGAAGCCGCCATACAGGCAGTACGCGCGGGAACCGAAACCTAACCGGGGGCACACCCGCCACACGCCTAACGTTGGCGGGCAGCCCCCGGCCAAGGACCACCCCCATGCACCAAACACAGCCCGAAGGCGTACAAGCCATCGAATACCTCAACCAAATCACCCAAGGCTGGTCCCCGAACTTCATCATCTCCCAAATCGTTGACCCAGTCACAATGCAAGGCGCCCAACTCAGTATCGGCCACGTCCGTGAAATCCAAGAACACATCGACGCCCTACGGTTCGCAGCCGTCATGGGCCGTAACTGGTCAGCCGAACAAACCCCACGCCACCCTCACATCCCGCCACACCACATCCACCTAGCCCGCCGCATCTACCGGCAACTACGCCAACACGGCTACCCACCCAAAGCAGCCCGCTACCACACCACCCAAACCTTCACCCGCACCACCTACTAAAGGCACACAATGAAACCCATCACCATATTCGCAGCCCTCATACTCGCCCTCCTCACCACCACCACACCAGCACCGGCAGCAGCCGACCACGACCCCAACAACTGCGTCAACACCCGCCTCTTCGTCTACATCTACGGCCGCTCACCCCACATCAACGACTACTGGCTCGGCGCCATCGGCCCCCCAACCCAAGCCGCCGCAACCCTCTTCAACACACCCGAAGCCCTCAACAAATACGCCGGGCAACCCACCCAAGCCTGGACACCCCACCTCATCCGGCAAGCCCAAGAAGAATGCGGCATCGTCCAACACCCCCCCGGCTGGGTCGACGCAGGCCACGGCGTCTACGTCCCCCCAATCCTCCTAGAAATACGGCACTGCGAAAGCCGCGGCGACTACACCGCCGCCAACAAACACTCATCAGCGCGGGGCGCTTACCAGTTCCTCACGATGAGCTGGCGCGGCTACGGCCACGCTGAACGCTACGGCGTCCCCAGCGCCGATAAGGCCACCCCAGCCCAACAAGACGAAGCAGCGGTCATCACATGGCAGCGGGACGGCACCCGCCCGTGGAACGCCAGCCGCCACTGCTGGGGCTGATCATGAACCTATTGAAAGAAACCATCGAAGCAATCGAAGGCTCCGGCCACACCCCCGATCAGATCAGATTCATCGGATCAAGAACTTCCGGACACCGGTGCACATGGGAACGGTTCACGGCGCTTGCCGACCGCGAATATGACAACGGCTTCGGGTCGCCAAAAGTAGCTGGTGACCTTGAAATCGTATTCACAGACGGCGCGTCAATGCACCGCGGCGAATACGACGGTTCCGAATGGTGGGTGTACTCCAAGCCTTTCTATGAACCTGAAACCTCTTATCCAATCAAGACGCTTTTCGGAGACGGGTGGCGAGATCTGGAAGGTCTCAACCCGCCGCCCGTGGATAGGGCTGACTCAACCGAACAAGGAGAAACGAAATGAACCCCGAAACACTGAAACTGACGCAAGGACAAGGCACACCAGAGGCCCCGTGCCTCATGTCCAAAGCCTCACTCGTGCATGCTCACCGGAACGGCTACCTCAACACTGTCGACACGCTGGAGGTGTTCACTGACTCGCCCTGCTGGGCTGACCCGATCGTCCGGCCACTTGTCGTGTTCGTCAACGACGGACTGCCGGAAGGGTCGGCAGAGTTCGACCGGTTGGACGCGTTGATGCCCCGCATTCTGAACGCCACGAAGATAAGCGACCCCGTGGCCGAGAAGCGGGTGCATGCGCGGGTGCTGTGCAGTGAGGCCCGCAAAGTGTTGCATCTGTTCGAGGACAAGTTCCCTGACGACGACCGGCCACGTCGTGCCATCGAATCGCGTGAGGCTTGGCTGTGTGGCGAAGCGACAGAAGGAGAATGTGCTGACGCTGCTGACGCTGCTTGGGCTGCTGAGGTTACTGACGCTGCTGACGCTGCTGAGGTTACTGACGCTGCTGACGCTGCTTGGGCTGCTGAGGCTGCTGCTAGGGCTGCTGCG
>CALHMG010000356.1 GCA_938034705.1 uncultured Gammaproteobacteria bacterium | reverse complement strand
AGCTGATCTGGAATGACGCAGATGCCCAGAAAAACGGTCTTCTTAACGACGGTGTCATTGTCGGGCAAACCTGGGACGGACCGCCGCTTGCGTTGAAGACAGCCGGTGAGCCGGTGAGCTACCAGGCGCCCAAAGAGGGTGCAATGGCGTGGGTTGATGGCATGGCATTGTCGGCTGCCGCAGCCAATACAGAGCAGGCTTATGAATTCGTCAAGTTCTGCTTCGAGAAAGAGCCTGCTGGCAAAGCGATTGACAAGCACGGCTACAACTCAGCAGTGCTCGGTGCAGACGGTTTTGCCGGATCGGCCTACAAGAAGAACTTCTCGGAGGCCTATCCGGGCGACTCCCTGAAGAACCTGAACCCATGGCCTGCTGAACCTCAGTGGTACGCTGACCTTCGCCTTGAGTATGAAAACAAATTCAAGGCGGTATAGGACTCTGCGGTCCTGAGACAGAACTGGCTCCATTTGCGGAGCCAGTTCTCGTTTTGCCGACCGGTTTGAAGAACACCGCTTGAAACGAGCTCGGGCAATCCACTGCCAATCCATTGGTGGGCGTCCCGGGCTTGGGTTCGAGCGTTTACGATTCCAGTGGCAGTCTTGATTCACAGGAGCTCCGATGAGCGCTGATGTCGAACTAAAAAATGTCTGGGTCAGGTTTGGGGATTTCGTGGCAGCCCGCGACGTTGATCTGCATATAGGAGAGGGTGAGTTCTTCACGATTCTCGGTCCCTCGGGTTGCGGCAAGACAACTCTGTTACGCGCCGTATCGGGCTTCCTTGAGCCAAGCGATGGTCAGGTGTTGATCGGTGGGCGCGACATGGCAGGTATAGGACCTAACCGTCGTCCAACTGCGCTCATATTTCAGAACCTCGCGCTGTTCCCCCTGATGTCGGTGTGGGAAAACATTACCTTTGCGCTTGAGGTCAGAGGCGTTAATCGCGCCGATCGTCGAAAACGTGCGACGGAGCTTCTCGAATTGATTGCTCTCCCGGATCAGGGCGACAAAATGGTCGGAGAGCTTTCCGGCGGTCAGCGACAACGTGTCGCCATCGCCCGGGCACTGGCCGCCGAGCCGGATGTGCTGTTGCTTGACGAGCCGCTGTCGGCGCTGGATCTTAAACTTCGTCAGCACATGCGCAGCGAGCTTCGTGCGATTCAGCAGCGTGTCGGCATCACCTTTATCTATATTACGCACGATCAGGGTGAAGCTCTGACGATGTCGGATCATATCGCCGTCATGCGTGAAGGCGTCATAGAGCAGGTGAGTGACGGTACTACTTTATACGACGACCCCGGTTCGTCCTTTGTGGCTTCGTTTGTCGGTGAGAATAACTATTTTCGCGGAACCGTCGTCGACACGGACGTCAGCTACACGACGCTCGATACACCGTCAGGAAGGTTCAGAGGACGTACCTCTAAAAATCAGTCGCTGCGAAAAGGCGACGATGCCTTTGTCTTCATTCGTCCAGAGTCGATCAAGTTCGATTCTGGTCTGGACAACTCTCTTCAGGCGCGGGTTCGGAATCAGGAATTTGAAGGTAATTTCTGGCAGGTCTTTCTTGATGTCGAGGGAGAAAACAAGGGCCTGAAATTGTCGACAGTGAATGATGGTCGTCATCATGAAAACATATCCGGAGACACCGTAAGTGTCGGGTTTAATGCTGACCTCGCGGTAGTACTGCCGGCCGGGCCTCTGGCGGCCGAGTGATGCAATCGTGAACTGGTTAAGAACTTTTTTCCGACGCAACGGCACACCGCTGGCGATTTTCCTGTTGTGTTCGGTTCTTTTCTGGATGTTCATGATGATCATCCTGCCGCAGCTGTTCATGGTCGATTTTTCGCTGCGCGCCAATGTGCCTCCGCCTCAATGGGGCACGGATACTCACAGCTACACACTCGAACACTACAAGTACATTGTTTATGGCAGCAGTACGTCGACGGATCAGTTCAACACCCTGGATATGGGAGTGTTTCTTCGGACGCTGGTTGCGGCGATTTTTGTGACCCTGATCGATCTGATCCTCTGCTACCCCATCGCCTACTACCTGGCTCATGTCGCACGAGGCGGGTGGGGAAGGCTGATGGTTCTGTCACTGATCGTTCCGTTCTGGATAAACGAAATTCTCAGGGCCTTCAGCTTCAAGGTTCTGTTTGGGACCACGGGCATCATCAACAACTTTCTGGTTGGCATAGGTTTTCTCGATCAGCCCTATGACTTCATTCGCAACGATATTGCGTTGTGGGCGGGCCTTACCTACGCCTACATCCTGTTGATGATTTTCCCGATCTATAATTCCGTGGAAAGCCTTGACCGAAATCAGATCGATGCTGCCCGTGACCTGGGTTCGCCCTGGTGGCGAATCCATTGGCGTGTCGTGATTCCTCATGCGAAACCCGGTATTTCCTCAGGCTGCACGATGGTTTTCATGCTCACGGCGGGCGCGCTTGCGGCTCCGTCGATTCTTGGTGGACCAAGCAGTCTGTGGTTTACGCAGATCATCTATCAAGGCTTTAACCAGGCCAGTAACTGGGCACGTGGCTCGGCTTACGCAATCATCCTTTTGCTGACCTGCATCGTTTTTGTCCTGGTCGTGATGAAGGTGTTCAAGGTCCGTCTCGGAGAGATTGCGCGTTGACGTCTGACCACATCAGAAAGATGTTTACCCTGCTGTTTGTCGCAGGCTTTTTTCTGTTTCTCTTCGGCCCACTTATCACAATGGGGCTCACCGCGTTTAACAGTTCCGAGTTCCCGCGGGTGACCCCGTGGGAGTGTTTTACGGTCGAGTGGTTTGATGTCCTGCGTCAGGATCAGCGTTTGATGCAGGGCATCAAGACCAGTTTCTTTATTGGAATCGGTGTCGTGTTTGTGGCGGTGCCTTTGGGGCTTGCTGGCGCTTTGTTGCTGACACAGGTGCCCGATCGCACGCGGCCATGGTACTACACGATTTTGATCAGCCCGATCCTGGTGCCTGGTGTTGTGCTGGGAATATCGACGCTGATTTTCTGGGACCGAATGGGACAGATGTTCTTTGGCGATTCGGTTTTCTACAACGGCTATTTTCTGACAATACTTGGGCAGTCGACGTTTATTTCGGCCTACACGATGCTGATCTTTATCGCTCGATTGCAACGCTTTGATCCAGCGCTCGAAGAGGCGGCGCTCGACCTGGGTGCGACCCATGTTCAGACGTTCAGAAAGGTTCTGCTGCCATTTTTAAAGCCCGCGATTGGTTCCGCCGCTGTTCTCGCGTTTCTCGCGTCGTTTGAAAACTATAATACGACTGTTTTCACCGTGGTCTCCGAAGCTACGCTGACAACAGTTCTTGTCAGCAAGGTGCGTTATGGAATCAATCCATCGATCAGCGCGCTTGCGGTCGTCATTATTCTGATTACGTTGATTGGTGCGTGCTACTACGAACTTGTAAAGCGTCGTGAGCTGCGTGCAATTGACAACGCAAAACGCGTAGCGGGTGGCGGAGCGTCGGTGGTTCAGCGGCGATTCTTCGCGGAGCCGGCCGCATGGCTCATTCTGCTGGTATTCGTCGTGGGTCTGGGTACTGCTTTTGTTGCCGGCACAACCGGCGTTGACGAATGCAAAGTAGAGGTCAAGGAACAAAAACGTGTGCAGACCGAGGCGCGCATAAAGGCCCTTAACGAACGTCGTGCAAAGGAAGAGGCCAGCGCCGAGAACGACTCTGTATCTCCTGCTGAACCCCGAACGCGCGCCAAGGGGACCGAGAATTTCAACAGCATTTTTCAGAAGGATAACCTCGAGGGGCAGATGGACTCGTCGAAGTCCGACGAGTCCTCAGATAAGCCCGCCCGCAAAGGTACCGAGAATTTCAACAGCATGTTTGATCAGGGCAACTTGCAGGGTGAGGAGTCGGAAGCTGAGACCAGACCCGAGCCCGAGCCAAAGTCGCGCAAGGGCACCGAGAACTTCAACAATATCTTTGACCCTGGCAATCTGAATCAACCGGACGCGAAGTGAGCCAATGACACTCAGGACAACAACGATCGGCGCTTTTCCAAAGCCGCAATTCGTAACCCTGCCGGACTGGTTCGACAATCCTGACAAGGCGAACCCCACGGCCGGATGGGCGGAAGCGATAGAGGCACTGGGAGACGACGCCCGGGAAACCATAAATCGCGGCATCGTCGACGCCGTTACAGCACAGGTAGACGCCGGAATCGATATTCCAACCGATGGTGAGGTTCCGCGCGAAAACTACATCCACTATCACTGCCGTCATCTTGACGGTTTCGATTTTGAAAACCTGACCGATCAGCCGGTGCGCGGGGGAAACTACACGGCGGCCTTGCCGACGATTCGCGGGCCCGTCGCTGCCCGGGAGAGTTTTCTGCCGGACGACTTTGCTGCGGCGCAGGGGGCAACCGACCGCCCCGTGAAGATGACGTTGCCGGGACCGATGACGATGGGCGACACCGTTGGCGATCGATTTTACGATGATGCGCAACAACGTGGCGAGGCGATTGCGGACGCGCTGAATTACGAAATTCTCGCGTTGGCAAAGGCAGGATGTCGTTATATCCAGATCGACGAACCGGTTTTTGCGCGCCAGCCATCACGGGCTTTGGAATACGGGATGGCCCATGTCGAGAGAGCCTTTGAAGGCTGTCCGCCCTCGGTAACACGGGTGATGCACATGTGCTGCGGGTACCCGGACCGACTGGATAACCCAAACTACCCGAAGGCTGATGCCGGCGCCTACTTTGAGCTCGCGGACGCCGTCAATGCGAGCAGTATTGATCAGGTGTCGATCGAAGACGCGCATCGTCACAACGACCTTACGCTGTTGGAGCGCTATGATGCGACAACTGTGATTCTTGGTGTGGTCGCGGTTGCCAAGAGTTACGTGGAGCCTGTTGACGAGATAGTGCAGCGTCTGCAGGCGGCTCTTGAGCATATTGAGTCTGCGCGACTCATCGCGGCACCAGACTGCGGACTGGGTTTACTCGGTCGTGATCTCGCGTTACGTAAACTGGGCAACCTGACCGCGGCTGCGGCGAGTATCTGAACATCAGTGTTTCGAGATCGGTCTGGCGAGACTGTTCTCGTGGTCTGTAGTTGAATGGAGGCTCTGACCTTTGACGCAGATTGCGCCTGCTCATCGCAGCGGGCAGGCGCAAGCGGATCAGTGCCGACTGTAGGTGCGTGAAGGGGAAAAACGCCGGACGGCGGCCAGACCCTCCTGTCTGCACCAGTGCCTGAAACCGCCAAGGCCACGGTTCTTCCATTCGCGATCCGCACGTCGCGCGGCTTCAAAACGCGCTCTGTCGTCTTCTGCGGTTGTGATCGAATGACGTCTGGTCACCGCTGTCTGTTCAGAGCGAAATGCGGCCATCACCTCACTCGTCGCGCCCCCGCAAAAGCTCATTACCTCAATGTCGTAGTAGAGCCGGGCCATGACTTCGAATCCCGTTTCGTTGGCCTGGACCGGAGTAGTCAGCAGTATTGCCACCACGGTCAGTGGTCGGCACAGCGAGATATTCACCGCAAAGCGATATGGCGGGTTCCCCCGCCCGGCGAAAAGCACAAAACACGGTCTTCGCAGGCCAATATTGGGTTCTGACAGACCAAACTCGGCTCTGGCAGTCCTCAGGGGCTTGGTATGATCAAGGGCATATCGGGGCATAGGGATTCAATCGAAACGGTCGATCAGCCTCGCGGACAAAAACGACAGAACACTAAAAAGATACTACCCAACGAGATCATATTATGGACACGCGCGTAAAGCAGACTTTGCATCACTATATTGGCGGCAAAAAGGTCCAAAGCGACGGTGGGCGCTTTGGTGATGTTTACAACCCGGCAACGGGTGAGGTCACAACGCTGGTGCCGTTGGCGAGCGCTGACGAGACGCGTGCCGCGATCGCAAGTGCGGCGGCGGCTTTGCCCGCATGGTCGGCGACACCACCTGCCAAGCGTGCCCAGGTGATGTTCAAGTTCCGCGAACTCGTTTACGCAAACATGGACGAGATCGCACAGCTGGTTTCCGCGGAGCACGGCAAGACCATCGAGGACGCAAAAGGGTCGATTCAGCGTGGCGTTGAGGTGGTCGAGTTTGCCTGCGGCATTCCGCAGCTACTCAAGGGCGACTACTCCGAAGGCGTGGCGTCAGGTGTTGACATGTACAACGTGCGCCAGCCGGTCGGTGTGTGTGCTGGCATCACGCCATTTAACTTCCCGGCCATGGTGCCGATGTGGATGTTTCCGGTCGCGATCGCTTGCGGTAACACCTTTATCCTCAAGCCATCCGAGAAAGACCCATCCTGTCCGTTGCGTCTTGCGGAGCTGATGACCGAAGCCGGGCTGCCCGATGGCGTGCTGAATGTTGTGAACGGCGACAAGGAGTCGGTGGATACGCTGCTGACGGATCCCCGGGTCGACGCCATCAGTTTTGTTGGAAGCACCCAGATTGGCGAATACATCTACCAGACCGGTTGTGCGAACAACAAGCGAGTGCAGGCACTGTGCGGCGCCAAGAACCATATGGTCGTGATGCCCGATGCAGATCTTGACCAGGCCGTTGATGCGACGATGGGCGCCGCGTACGGCTCGGCGGGTGAGCGATGCATGGCGATTTCAGTAGTTGTTGCAGTCGGTGACGAGACTGCGGATCAGTTGATCGAGAAGCTGACACCGAAGATCAAGGGCCTCAAAGTCGGGTCCTACACCGACGCTTCGACCGAAATGGGGCCCCTTGTCACTCCGGCACATTGCGAGAAGGTTCACGGTTACGTCGACAAGGGCGTTGCGGAAGGCGCTGAGCTGGTTATTGACGGGCGAGGTCACTCCGTCGCGGGCCACGAAAATGGCGCGTTTATCGGCGGCTGCCTGTTCGACAAGGTGAAGCCCAGCATGTCGATCTACACCGACGAAATTTTTGGCCCGGTGCTGTGTGTGGTCCGTGTCGATACCTACGACGAAGCTGAAAAACTCGTGACAGAGCACGAATACGGCAACGGCGCTGCGATCTTCACTCGCGATGGTGATTGCGCGCGAGCGTTTACCACAAACGTTCAGATCGGCATGGTCGGCGTGAACGTGCCGATCCCCGTACCCGTGGCCTATCACAGCTTTGGAGGCTGGAAGCGCTCGCTGTTCGGCGATCACCACATACACGGCATGGAAGGCGTGCGTTTCTACACCCGCATGAAGACCATTACCGCGCGCTGGCCTTCGGGCATTCGCGACGGCGCCGTGTTTAATTTCAGAAGCGGTTCTGAATAGGCTCGCCCTTTCGGGCGAGGGGAGTTTGCTTTGCAAACTCCGGCTCGCTTTCGGAGCAGAGTGAGTTTGCGTTGCAAGCTCCGGCTGGTTTTCCTGACAGGGTTTTCAGGGGCGTAGGTGATCGACGGCCTCTGACTAGCGTGGCTGGATCAGAACGGGATCCAGGCGCCGCCGGCGGAGATAACCTGGCCGATACCGTCTTCGTCGAAATCGGTGTTGGCAGCGATTGATTCCAGACGCATGTTGTCGATCAGGCGAACGTCGCCCATGCGAATTGCGATGAGTGCCTGCGCACGTGCGAGTTCACCAAACGGTGAGTTTGCGGTCCAGGCTTCGGGATCGCGGACGTCAGCGTATTCCACCTCGACACCGGCTTCCGACAGCACCTTGCGCATGGATGCGCGAAGCGCATCGGCGTCACGTTCACCATTTTGCCAGGCGACGTCCGCCGCCTGCAGTGCGCGAAAAATGCAGGATGCCCGCTGACGCTCGATGTCGTTCAGGCGCTGATTGCGCGACGACATGGCCAGCCCCGAGGGTTCGCGCAGCGTCGGACAAACAACGATTTCGGGATAGCCCATCTGCGTCGCCAGATCCGTTACAACAAGGGTCTGCTGGAAATCTTTTTCGCCGAAGTACGCCCGACAGTCTCCGACCGTCGTAAACAGTCGATTCACGATGGTGCGGACACCGTCGAGATGACCCGGTCGCAGGTCTCCTTCCAGGCCCGCCCCGTTGGGTCCCGAATCCAGCTTGACCAGATCATTGAGGTCATCGAGTTCCGGGAAGAAGCCTTCGAGTGTTCCGAAGTACACCATGTCGCAACCGACGCTGCGCAGCATGTCGATATCGCTTTGCATGTCACGCGGGTACTTGGCGAGATCATCGGGATCATCGAACTGCAGAGGGTTGACGAAAATACTGACGACAGTCTTGTCGTTCTCGGCAACTGAGCGCCTCACCAGTGACAGGTGACCATCATGAAGCGCACCCATGGTGGGTACATAGCCGATGGTGTTGCCCGCCGATCGAGCGTCAGTGCACCAGGCCCGTGCAGAAGACGGGTCCGGTAGTTCGATGATGTCCTTGGACAGAGTAGTCAATGTCGTCACAGCGATTTGCGCCCTCGATCGGCCCCGCAGTATATGCGAGCGATTTTCCCCTTGCACCAGTATAGGTATGGTGGGCCGGGCGTAGATTTTCAATCCGGCCAATGCCTAATTTGCGATCAAATTGGCGACATAAACCTTTATTTACATTCGGTTTTTTGATTTCTCGCCGGCGCCCGGCAGCGCGCCCACGCGTACTCTGAGCCAGTGGGCGAAATGCTCCTGCTGACGGTCGCCGAGGTGTACCCCGCAACGGGTCCTCCGCCACAGAATATCGTCGGGTTCACAGGCCCACTCGCGATCGATAAACCACTCAACTTCGACCTCGTACAGCGTATCGCCAAAGTGCTGTCCCATTTGCGACTCGCTGGTGACGCCGCTGAGAACCTGCTCGATCCGGTCACCGTGACGGCGAAACAGCGCCCGTACGGTATCCCGATGCAAGAAGTCGTATCTGGCAATCGCGGTTTGCAGATGGCGTTCGCGATCACGCCATACAAACTCTCCGCCCGGCAGTGGCTCCGTTGAGGTCCAGGGCTCTCCGGGAACGACATCGGAAATCTTGCCCATCAGATCTTCGGCAAGGTGTCTGTAGGTGGTGACTTTGCCGCCATAGATTGAGATGACCGGTCCGGCCCCGTCGACATCAATGCGCTCAAGCGTGTAGTCGCGCGTCACTTTGGACGCATTGGTCTGGCCGTCGTCGAACAGCGGTCGAACGCCGGACCATGTGGACACGACATCGCCCCGGTTGACCGGGTACATCATGAATTTCGAGGCCACGGACGTTAAGTAGTCGATCTCTTCATCATCAATCTCGACTTTTGATGGATCGCCGTCGAACGGTGTGTCCGTTGTGCCGATGGCGCAATAGTGCTTCTCATACGGGATCGTAAACACGACACGGCGGTCATCGTTCTGAAGAATGTACGCGTGATCGCCGTTGTAAAGGCGTGGCACAACGATGTGGCTGCCCTTTACCAGTCGTACGTCGTTTGCGGTGGTCGCCTTGTCCAGCCGGTCGACAATGTCCCGCACCCACGGACCCGCCGCGTTGACTATGGAGCGAGCACGAATCGTTGATTCATTGGCACCGCTAGACAGTTTCAGCGTCCAGCCGCTGCCGTTCGGCTTTGCGTTTTCAAGTTTGTGACGCGAAAAGAAGGTCGCCCCCCTTGCGACGGCATCGGTCACGTTGCCAATGACCAGGCGAGCATCGTCAACAAAGCAGTCGGAATAGACGTATCCTTTCTTCAGTTCAGGTTTCAGGCCAACGCCAAGCGGATCGCGCGCGAGATCGACGGCTCGGCTTGCGGGAAGAGAACGCTTGCCGCCGATACGGTCATAAAGGGCCAGACCGATTCGGATCATCCATGCCGGCCTCAGGTGAGGAACATGGGGCATGACGAACCCCATCGGCTTGATCAAATGCGGGGCAATCGACAGCAGCACTTCCCGTTCGGAAAGGGCTTCGCGGACAAGCGAGAATTCGTAATGTTCAAGGTAACGAATGCCACCGTGAATGAGCTTGCTGCTTGCTGATGACGTTGCTGACGCAATGTCATTCATTTCGATCAGGGCAACACGGGCGCCGCGGCCGGCCGCATCGCGAGCGATACCGGCGCCATTGATGCCAGCGCCAATTACAGCGACGTCAAAATCCGCTCCGTCACCGGCATTTATATTGTCATGAGGCTCAGTCATTGGCAGCGAGTGTGCCATGAGTTGCTACTATGATTGTCTTTCTCAGGGATCATTTCATCGGAACTCGATTTGCTCAGGGCAGTTACTGACTTTCTGGCTCGCCGGGCGATCATCGTACTGGCTCTTGGTGTTTTCGCCGGTCTGGCGCTGCCGGCGCTGGCCTCCAGTCTGCGCCCGATCATGAGCCTGTCCATAGGTATTCTGTTGATCCTGTCTGTCATGCGGATGGACCTTCCACATGTGCGGGACCTGCTGGCACGACCGCTGACGCTTGGTTTCGCGATCCTGCTCGTTCTTGTCATCAGTCCGATCGTGGTCTGGCTGGCCAGCGGCATGGCATCACAGCCGTCGGGTCTGGTGCTGGCCGTAATACTGATGGCAGCGGCGCCACCGATAACGGCGTCACCCGCCATGGCGTCACTTCTCGATCTTGATTCGGATCTTTGTTTGCTGGTTATGGTCGGTGCACTGTTTCTCGCACCATTTTCGGTTTCGGTGGTGGCCCACGTATTGAGCTTCACTATGACCATCACGGTCTGGGAGCTTTTTTTTCGGCTGCTGGGTTTTGTCGTTCTTTGCAGCGCCCTGGGGTTTTTTCTCAGACGTGTGGTGGGCATGCATCGAATCCGTGAAGCAAAGTCGACGCTCGATCTGGTTGCTGTGATCTGGCTGCTCATCTTCGCCATAGCCATTATGGATGGCGTCATGGCCAGAGCACTGCAGGAGCCAGCGCGTGTGCTGGCTGTGGTGTTGCTGAGTTTTGTGGCTAACGTTGGACTGTTTGGGCTCGGGGCGATTGCGACGCGTGCGCTAGGCTGGCGCAAGTCCTTCGCTGTCGGGCTGGGTGCCGCAAACTGCAACATGGGTCTGCTACTCGCTGTTTTGCCGCGTGACATCGATGACGACATTTTTCTGTATTTCGCGATCGCCCAGATTCCGATGTATCTGACGCCGGCGTTGCTGAAGCCCGTTGTTCAGAGATTGCAGCTACGCGCCTGACGCGCGCTGTCGAAAGTAGCCGCCGGAAACCGGAGGCCTGGCCCGAAGTCAGCCTGCTAGCAGTCGCCGACCAGCATTGCCTTCACCAGTTCTAGATTGCGCCAACCTGTTGCGGCATCGCAGGGGTTGTCGATTTCACCTCGGATATGAGCGACCACCTGTTCCACGAACGGCTGGTGGACATGTGTTGGATCCGGAATATGAATTTCGTCGACGTTTCCGTCAGTTTTGATCGTGATCGGTCCTTCTCCAAAGAAGGGCATTCGCACAGACCCGCGGGTACCGTTGATGGTCACATGTTCTTCGTTGTGCCCGGCGTCGTAGCAGCACTCGAAGTGTGCGAGCAGGCCCGTGTAGTATTCGATCGTGCCACATACGGTGTCTTCGACGTTGTATTGACCGCCCTGATTGCTTGAGATCCCGGCCGCTGTCACCGCGTTACCGAATACGTGATCAAGCCAGTCAAGCGTATGTGTCTGCATATCGACGAACAGACCTCCGCCGTTGATGTCAGGATCGGTCTTCCACGATGGGTCGGCATCGGTGGCCTTTCGGTAGTGGCATACACGCACGGTTCTGGGGTCGCCAATATCGCCACCCTGAACAAGCTCGCGGAGTTTTTCGAAACGCGGCAGTGCGCGACGATAAAAAGCGATGACGAGAGGAACTTTGCTCTGATCGCAAGCGTAGGCCATTCGTTCGCAGTCAATCAGTTCTGTACCCATCGGTTTTTCGCACAGTACCGGCTTGCCCGCGTTTGCCGCGGCGATGGTGTGTTCAGCATGACTCGAAGGAGGGGTTGCTACGTATATGGCATCAACGTTCTTGTCATTGATAAGCGCTTCGGCGTTATCGTAGTGACTCTCGACGTTGTGGCGCTGGGCGTAATCTGCTGCTTTTTGTCCATCGCGTCGCATGACCGCTACGAGGGAGCTGCCCGCCGCCTTTTGCAGAGCCGGTCCGCTCTTGATTTCTGTTACATCACCACAGCCCAGTATCCCCCAACGGATAGGCTGCCCGGAATTTTCTACTGCTGTACTCACGATCTGTCCCTAACGGCGCTTACACGACCGCACGGGTGTGTGCCGGACAGTGTTGCGCTGATAACTAGTCTGCAACCGCTCCGCGGTTGACCCTGTTATCAGCATACGAAGGAATCACATGGGGGAAGGACCGTCGGTCGTAGCGCTAACCCGGCGGCACAGACCGTCCGGGGGCAGGGGCATGGAAAACACCCGAATTACCGGGTCAAACGGCCCTGAGCTGGTCGCGGTAGAGTCTCGCCTTATTGGCGTAGCTCGACACGATATTTGCGATGCCGGCGATTTCCTCATCCGTCAGTTCACGCACGACCTTGCCAGGCGAGCCCATCACCAGTGATCTGGGTGGAATGACTTTGCCCTCTGTGATCAGGGCCTTGGCGCCGATGAGTGACTGAGCACCGATCTGGGCGTTGTTCAGGACGACAGCGCCGATCCCGATCAAGCTGCCGTGTTCGATATTGCAACCGTGCAGCATCACCATATGGCCGATCGAAACCTCATCAGCCATTGTCAGCGGCACGCCCGGATCAACGTGCAGGACTGAGCCGTCCTGGATGTTGCAGTTCTTGCCGATGGTGATCGAATCGTTGTCGCCGCGCACAACGCTGTTGAACCAGACGCTCGATCCTGCGCCCATGGAGACGTTGCCAATAACGCTTGCATTGTCGGCAACATAGACGTCATCAGCCAGATCGGGTTTATGATCGCCAAGGGAATAAATCATGTGCTTAGTCTCGTAGTCCGTTCAGATCAGGTAGCGATGTTCGTGGTCACCGGTCGGCGACATCGACTGCCGCGTAAAAGTCTGGGTGACCTGCGTAAAGAAGCCAAATATTTTGTCACGCAGGGAGACAGGCTTGCGGCATTTCACTGAATAAATGTCGGTTTGCTCTGACTTGTCGAGCAGCCAGTCATCGCTGGTTCTGACCTCGTCGATGAGACCGTTTTCGATACCCTGACTGCCAAACCACGTGTCGCCGTTGGCCACTTCTTCCAGTTTGACGCCGGGTCGGTGGGTGCCGACAAAGTCTTTGAAGAGATCATGAAGTTCTTCAAGATCTTCGTGCATTTTCTGTCTTGCTTTGTCGGTGTTCTCACCAAGCATGGTCACCGTGCGTTTGTATTCTCCGGCGGTGAACAGCTCATAGTCGACATTGTTTTCCTTGAGCAGGCGATGAAAGTTCGGCAGTCCGGCAACAACGCCGATTGAACCCACTATCGCAAACGGCGCGGCGATAATGTGATCAGCTACGCACGCCATCATGTAGCCACCGCTCGCCGCAACCTTGTCGACTGACACGGTAAGCGGAATGTTCTGTTCGCGAAAACGTGCCAGCTGGCTCGCCGCGAGGCCATAACCATGTACCTGACCGCCCGGGCTCTCGAGGCGCAGAAACACATTGTCGCCTTCTTTTGCGCTGGTCAGTATCGCGGTGATTTCATCGCGCAGGCTCTCGACTTCTGATGCCGACGTGTCGCCATCGAAGTCCAGAACAAAGACACGATTGCGATCTTTGTCAGGTCCGTCTTTCTTCTCGGACTTCTTTTCTTTCTTTCGATCTTTGCGACGCTGCTTTTTTTCCTTTTTCGAAAGCAGCGTTGCGCCGATGGCGTCGCGCATGGCGTCGTAACGATCGTTGAGTTTGGTTACCTTGACGATATCCCTGAAGCTGTCCGGACTGTCACCACGGCGGGTCATCGCGAAGATCGAAAATACGACGATCAGAATCGCGATCACTATGGTTACGGCCTTGGCCAGGAAAAGCCCGAAGGCAAATAAAAATTCCATCAACGGTCCTCAAAAATGACTGTTCCAAAGTAGCGCTGAGCCAACGAGGCTGTCCCGGACAGCGCTGTGATTGTTTTGAAGCTCGACCCAGCTGGATTCTACACGTCGACGTGCCGAATCGTGCGTTTCAGGATCACGGATCTTGCGGCGAAACCTTGTCATCGTCACCATGGGGCCAACTCAACCTTGCAATGACTATTTCTGGAGCGTCGAATGTCGGAGTCAAAGTCAGTGGGTGTGATCGGGGTAGCCGGTTGCGGCACCATGGGGCTGCCCATGGCCCAGCGCTTGCACGAGGCCGGATATGAGGTCTGGGGGCACGACGTGCGACCCACCGATGATTTTGGCGAGTTTGCCCATCGCATGATCATGGATCCAGCGGAGTTCGCACGCCGCTGTGATGTTGTCATTTCCGTCGTGCGCGACGTGAAACAGACACGGGACTTATTGTTTGGAGAACAGGGGCTGGCAACGAGAGACGAGCGCCCGACAACATTCGTGTGCAGCTCAACGCTCACGCCACACTTCATTCGCGATCTTATGGTCGAGTTGCCTGAGGACATGGCGTTTATGGATGCACCGATGAGCGGGGCTCCGTATCGCGCACGTACGGGTGAACTCAGCTTCATGCTGGGTGGTCCGGAAGCGCTTGTCGACAGACTGATGCCGCTCTTTGAGGTCATGGGCTCCGAGCAATTTCGAATGGGTGGTACGTCCATGGGGATGACAACCAAAGTGCTCAATAACTACTGCGCCGCCGCTGGAGTCGTCGCAACTCGGCGTGTCATGTCGATGGCGAACGCACTCGACCTCGACAAGCGCGCGCTGCTTGGTGTGATGAAGCAAAGCTCGGGTTCAAACTGGTTTGCCGACAACATTGACCTTATCGACTGGTCAAAAGAGGGCTACGCGCCGACAAACACAATGGGTATTGTCGAGAAGGACGTTAATTCCGCGCTCGACGCGGTGAGTCGGGTAGAGGATCTTGATTCGTGGCCGCTGGATGACGCAATACTCGATGCGCTGCGACGGATTGAACCTCTCGATCTGCCGTAGTCAGCGAGAGGGAGACGAAAAGGACCGCGGTGAATTATGTCGCGCCGGCCGGGATCGCGACTCCGGGCACCCAGATGTAGCCTGCATCGTCGAGAATGAACGCCTCGCGCTGGCCATGGGGTTTGTCCATCGCGCCGGCGAGCACGGTGAAGCCAAGTTCACGGGCAGCGGCTTCCGCCTTGTCCGGATCACAGCCATAAACGCGCAGCTCAACGCTGCCGCCTCGACCTTCGAGCGCCGTCGCTATCCCGTGTAGCGCGTGGTCGCTATAGGTGTGGTCCGCGTGAAGCATCCATTTGCTGCCGTATCCTTCTATCGCGGCGAAATCAGGATCGCTGTAGATCACTTTGGCGCCGAGAACTGCGGACTGAAACTCCAGCGCCCGGTCAAGTGATTCGTAGAGCAGGTTAAACCCGATCCCCGTCAAAGAGCGTCCGTACTCGTCCGCTGGCATCCACGGGTCACCTTCGCGTTTTTTCATTACCCTTTACCTTTTTCTCGCGCCCACGTGTCTCGGAGAGTCACGGTTCTATTGAATACCGGCGCGCCTGGTCTGGAATCTTTTTCGTCTGCGACAAAATAGCCGGTTCTTTCAAATTGATAGTGGTCGCCGGGTTCGGCGTCGGCAAGTGCCGGTTCAACCACGGCGTTGCTCATCTGAATCAGAGAGTCGGGATTGAGCAGCTCGGAAAACTCCTTGTCTTCGCCAAGCGGGTTCGGCACGT
The DNA here is from genome assembly GCA_938034705.1 of uncultured Gammaproteobacteria bacterium. Classification (GTDB taxonomy): domain Bacteria; phylum Pseudomonadota; class Gammaproteobacteria; order Arenicellales; family CALHMG01; genus CALHMG01. Next base: position 23,463 of record CALHMG010000356.1, on the reverse strand, counting down.
TGAACAGGCGGTCGTAGAGTCGCACGGTGACGTTCTTGCCATGCTTTGCGCTGACCCAGTGGATAATGCCTTTGACTTTGCGTCCGTCTGCCGTTTTTCCATCAACAGCCTCCGTGTCATAGGTGCACCGGAGTTCCACGACGGTTCCGCTGCTGTCCTTGATCACTTCATTGCACTTGATGAAGTGTGCCATCCGCAGTCGCACCTCTCGATCCGGCCCAAGACGGAAGAATTTTTTCGGCGGATCTTCCATAAAATCTGATCTGTCGATATAGATCTCACGACTGAAAGGCACCTTTCGGCTTCCCATCTCCGGTTTGCCGGGATGGTTCGGGATGTCGAATTCTTCGACTTTGTCTTCCGGGTAGTTTTCGATCACGACCTTGATCGGATCGACTACGGCCATTGCTCTCGGTGCGATTTCATTCAGGTCTTCGCGAATGACGTTTTCGAGAACGCCCATCTCGACGGTGTTAGCGCTTTTGGTGACGCCAATTCGCTGACAAAAATCCCGAATCGATGCCGCCGTAAAGCCGCGGCGGCGCATGCCGCCTATGGTTGGCATTCTCGGGTCGTCCCAGCCGTCGACGATTCCGTCAGTGACGAGCTGGTTCAGGTAGCGTTTGCTCATAATCGCGTATTCGAGATTGAGCCTGGAGAACTCGTACTGTCGAGGTGGATTGTCAAATCCAACCTGTTCGATTACCCAATCATAGATTGAGCGATTGTCTTCGAATTCAAGTGTGCAGAGCGAATGGGTTACTCCCTCATAGGCGTCAGACAGGCAGTGCGTAAAATCGTACATCGGGTAGATGCACCACTTGTCTCCCACATGAGGATGCGAAATATGCCGAATTCGGTATAACGCCGGGTCGCGCAGAATCATGACCGGCGACGCCATGTCTATTTTGGCTCGAAGCACCATTTTGCCGTCCTCGAACTCGCCGGCTTTCATGCGCCTGAAAAGATCAAGATTTTCCTCGACGCTGCGATCTCGATAGGGACTGTTACGGCCGGGTTCGGTTAACGTGCCGCGGTTCTCTCGCATGTCCTCGGCAGACTGTTCGTCAACATAGGCTTTGCCTTTTTCGATCAGCTTTTCCGCGCATTCGTAGAGAAAGTCAAAGTAGTCCGAGGCGTGACCAAGGTTGTCGCCCCACTCAAAGCCGAGCCAGGCAACGTCGCGCTTTATGGCGTCGATGTATTCCTGATCTTCTTTTTCAGGATTGGTGTCATCAAAGCGAAGCGTGCAAACACCGTTGTAGTCACGTGCGATACCAAAATTCAGGCAGATCGACTTCGCGTGTCCGATGTGGAGATAGCCGTTGGGTTCGGGAGGAAATCGCGTCTGAACCTGGCCGTTGTTCTTCCCGGCAGCGAGGTCTTTGTCGATGATCTCGCGAATGAAATTTCGGGGTGCTTCGGTTTCGGTATTCATCAGGTCTGGGGCCAGGGGCTAAAGTGGGCGGCGAATCCGTTGGGGATCCGTGCGTTCAACGTGCGCAGTATAACGACGTTGACCGTGTCAGGTGTCAGGTTGTTGCTCTTGCGAGGGGGAAGAATGTTGCCACTCGTCGTTGTCGGCGTACCACTTTGCCGCGTGGCTCTCAACCTCATCGAGAAATTTTCGCTGCGCAAATCGTCCGTTTGCCGAAAGGCGAACGCGAGCGGCAACATCGATGATGGCCGGGTGGATGTCGTGAGCCTTGGCGCCTTTGGCTGATGGTCGAAGCCACGTATCGAGGACGTTTCGACCGTAAAGATCCATCAGCGCGGTGAAGCGCGACATGCCGGCCTCAAACAGCAGCGGATCCTCGCCGGTGAGCATTTCTCGAATGGCAGCACCGGCGCGGTAGTACGGGTTTTCGACCTGAGCCGACAGGTCGTTTTCGACTGCGGGTTCGGACGTCTGGCCGGCACGAATGCCTACGTTGACGATCTCCCAGAACGTCTCGGCATCTATCGACGGTGTATCTTGAGCGCGAAGTTTGGCCATGCATTTACGCTAACACCGAATTACGCATCTGCAAAGTCAAAATCGAAGGTGTGGTTGGCAGGCGTGTCGGCAGCACGGCCGACTGAGCCTGTCTCCCTAAATGCCGTAGCGTTCGTAGACGTGCAGGAGGATTACGGCAACTACAAACATGACGCCCATGAAGGGCCAGTTTTTGACCGCCGCGGACCAGCTTGGTACGCCGTAACGCCCCTGGAATATCAGATGCGTGCCCGACAGCCAGCTGCCCGATGTCCCGAGACTCCAGCCGAAGAGATAAGTGATTCCGAGCAGGTTTGGCGACGGCTCCAGCGGCAGCAAAAAGGGGGTGACGGTGGAGATCGGAATCAGGGGATGAATGCCAATCATCGACAGCACCACGATTGCGCCGAGTACCCACGCCGCCGAGGAGGCGCCGAAGTTGTCGAGCGGGATTTTCAGGCCGGTCACCTCAAGCAGGGCGGCGAGTCCCATCGCCAGAAATCCGGCGGCCAGAAAGAGGTAAAGCTCGCCGCTCATCATGGGCAAGCCTTCCCTGATGTGGCTGGCAACATGCCGAACCGTGTTCGCGGCGCCTTCTCGTATCAGCAGTACCGCGAACGTGAGCAGAAGCGCTCCGATGGCGATCGAGACCAGGATCGACGAGCCGTCAGACGCGAGATAAAGGGAAAAAACGATAGCCGCAAGGGTCGCCGGCAGCCACAGATTGCGTACGTCGAACGCCACACCGACGAACTGATCAACACGCTCGCGCTCAAAGGTAACCGCCATCGCCCACGTGACCGCAAAGCCGATAACGGCAAAGGGAAGTCCCCCTAGAATCAGTCGCGAAACATCTGATGCTGCGACATAGACAACAACAACGGCCATCCCTCCATAAAAGGGCGACCAGCCGGAGCAGCCTGAGAACACACGCGATATTGTTTTTGTGGAGAACCGATTCAGAGACTTTTCGACCTGCAGGCGATCAAGAACGAGCAGTGCGGACGTCATGTTGATGACGGCTCCGAATACCGCAACATTCAAAAAGCTCTGCACCATCGCGCTGTGGCCGACGGGCAGGGCGGGGCGTTCTGTGGCGGAGTTCCTGGGCAGGCTGATCAGCCGCAGAAAACTGATTGAGGCGAGCATCGTAATGAGCCCGTGGTTTTTGTCCAGTGCGCTCAGGAGGTCGGGTGTGCCACCGCGAGATATCGCATAGCCGGCGGCGATCGAGCCGACGCCGACCATCACGATTACCTGTATGCGCTGAACAGTCGACACGCGACCGAGCAGCAACGCTGCGGCGATCCAGCTCGCGGCCCCCGCAAACGCCGATGAAAAAAGACCGGTGATAGAACTGACGATTGTCAGGACTATCATCGCCGCCAGAACAAAGCCGGCCAGTCGTGACAACAACGAAGTCGACACGTCAGTCCGGTGTGCCGAAGCCGCCACCGCCGGGTGTTTCAATGACAAATACGTCGTCAGTGTTCACTTCGGTACGATCGGCGCCTGATAATTCTGTGATGCTTCCATCGGTTCGCTCGACGTAGTTGCGACCTGTTGCGCCATCCTGACCACCCGCCATGCCATACGGAGCGACGCGGCGGCGATTCGAAAGTATCGCTGACGTCATCGGCTCGAGAAATCTCATCCGGCGCACCGTACCGTCGCCACCTCGCCACTTACCATCGCCGCCACTTCCGCGGCGAATTTCAAAACTGTCGAGTCGGACAGGGAACCGAAACTCGAGAATCTCGGGGTCGGTCAGTCTCGAGTTGGTCATGTGCGTGTGCACCGCATCGCAGCCGTCGAAGCCTTCTCCTGCGCCGGCACCGCCGCAGATTGTTTCGTAGTACTGGTGTCGTTCGTTGCCGAAAGTAAGGTTGTTCATCGTTCCCTGACACGCGCCAGCTACCCCGAGAGCACCATAGAGTGTGTCCGTGATGACCTGGGACGTTTCAACATTGCCCGCAACCACCGCGGCGGGGTATTGCGGTGCGATCATGCATCCGGTCGGAATGATCAATTCGATCGGCTTCAGACAGCCCTCGTTCATGGGTATGTCGTCGTTTACAAGCGTTCTGAAGACATAAAGCACGGCCGCGCGGGCGACCGCAGAAGGGGCATTGAAGTTTGATGACAGTTGCGCTGATGTTCCGGTGAAGTCAACTTTTGCGGACTGGTTCTCGCGGTCAATGGTGATCTTTACCGCAACCGCGTTACCGTCATCGAGTTCATACCTGAACTCTCCGGAATCAAGCCTGCCGAGAACCTGGCGGACGGCACCTTCGGCGTTGTCCTGCACGTGTCCCATGTAGGCCTGTACGACATCGAGTCCGAAATATTCGGTCATTGCCGCCAGTTCACGTACACCTTTTTCGTTGGCGGCGATCTGAGCGCGCAGGTCTGCAATGTTCTGATGAACGTTGCGTACCGGATACTTTCCCGAGTGAAGCAGTTCGGTGATTTCCTTTTCAAGAAAACGTCCGCCGTCGACCAGGACTACGTCGTCGATCAGCACGCCTTCATGGTCGATGTGTTCGCTGTCGGGCGGCATCGAGCCCGGCGTCAGACCACCGATGTCGGCGTGATGTCCGCGCGAGGCAACCCAGAAGAGCAGGCCGCCAGACTCCGGTTCGAAAACCGGCGTTACCACGGTGACATCCGGCAGGTGTGTACCGCCGTTATAGGGGTTATTGAGAACGAACACGTCACCGGCCTTCATGGTGTCCAGGCGACTGTCGATGATCGTTCTCACCGATTCGCCCATGGATCCCAGGTGTACCGGCATGTGCGGTGCGTTGGCGACGAGGCCGCCACCTGCATCAAAAATCGCACAGGAAAAATCCAGTCGTTCCTTGATGTTGACCGAGTAAGCGGTGTTTTCCAGCGCGGCGCCCATCTGTTCCGCGATCGACATGAAAAGGTTGTTGAAAACTTCGAGCATTACGGGATCGGCGCTGGTGCCCACAACCGCTTTGCGGGCGAGTTCTTCAACCCGCTCGAGAACCAGATGGTTGCGGTCGGTAATGTGTCCTGCCCAACCCGGTTCAATGACCGTGGTGCCGGTATCTTCTCGAACAACGGCGGGGCCGCTGATTCGCATGCCCGGGAGCAGGAGATTTCGATCGTAGACTGGCGTGTCGTGGGACTTGCCGTTGCTGTAGGTCGACAGCGTTTCCTGGATCGCCGGTGCGTCGGTCGAGCTTTTCTCCAACACAGGATCCTCGACCTGCTCGGTTGTTCCAACCGCCTCAACCGCGACGGCCTCTACTACCAGCGCCTTTTCCTCCATGACGAACCCGTAGCGGTCTCTGTGCGCTACTTCGAACCTTTCACGTACGTCTGCCGCGTCACCAAAGTCGATAACCGATGACGAATCAGTGCCGTCATATCGAACGTGCAGTCGATGATGGATCGTGATGCTTGCGTCATCGATCCCCTGCTCGCGTACTTCTTCAGCGGCGGTTGCGCCGAGTTGGTCGAGCTGTTGTTTAAGAGTGGGGATCAGGGATTGTTCGAGCGTTGCTTCAACAGACTGCTCGCGCAGCGCACGCACGTCAGCGAGACCCATGCCGTAAGCGGAGAGCACGCCGGCGTAAGGGTGCAGAAACACGCGCTTCATGCCTAGAGCATCGGCGACGAGACAGGCGTGTTGTCCGCCGGCCCCGCCAAAGCTGCACAGGGTGTAGCCTGTGACATCGTATCCACGCTGAACAGAAATTTTCTTGATCGCGTTCGCCATGTTTTCGATCGCGATCATCAAAAAGCCTTCAGCGACGGCTTCCGGCGTTCGGGTGTCGCCTGTCTTGGCGGTGATTTCGTCAGCGAGTTCCCTGAATTTTTGGACGACGGTTTCTCGATCGAGCGGCAGGTCGGCGTTCGGGCCGAAGATTGCCGGAAAGTAATCGGGGTTGAGTTTGCCGAGCATTACGTTGCAGTCGGTTACGGTCAGGGGGCCGCCGCGGCGGTAGCACGCGGGCCCTGGGTTCGCGCCTGCAGAATCCGGCCCAACACGATAGCGAAGCCCGTCAAAATGCAGAATTGAACCACCACCTGCGGCAACGGTGTGGATGCGCATGATGGGAACCCGCATTCGCACACCGGCGACCTGGGTGTCGAACGCGCGTTCGTATTCGCCGGCAAAATGCGATACGTCTGTCGATGTGCCGCCCATGTCAAAGCCGATGATCTTGTCGAAGCCCGCCATCTGGCTGGTTTCAACCGCGCCGACAATCCCGCCTGCGGGGCCGGACAGAATGCTGTCCTTGCCCGCAAACCGTTTCGCGTCGGTCAGGCCGCCGTTCGACTGCATCATCATCAGCCGTGCTTCCCCCAGTTCGCCGGCGACCTGATCGACGTAGCGTCTGAGAATGGGTGAGAGGTAAGCGTCTACGACCGTGGTGTCACCACGGCTGACGTACTTGATCAGTGGACTCACCTGGTGAGAAACGGATATCTGTGTGAAGCCGATTTCTTTTGCGATTTCTGCGGCCCGGACTTCATGCGCGTTGTGCCTGTAGCCATGCATGAACAGGATGGCGACAGATCGAATTCCGTCAGCATAGGCGGCTTTGAGATCGTTGGTCATCGTCGTCTCGTCGAGCGGCGTTATCAGATCGCCATGAGTTCCGACGCGTTCGTCAACTTCGATCACTCGCTCGTAGAGCAGTTCGGGTAGCTGGATGTTCAGCGTAAAGAGGTCAGGGCGATTCTGGTAACCGATTCGAAGCGCGTCTTTGAAACCTCGGGTGACGAGCGCGACGGTGCGATCGCCTTTTCTTTCGAGCAGCGCGTTTGTTGCGACCGTGGTGCCCATCTTGACGGCTTCGATGTCAGCGGTCGGGATTGGCGACGACTGGTCTACGCCAAGCGCCTGTCGAATACCCGCAACGGCTGCGTCCTCATAGTGTTCGGGGTTCTCGGACAGCAGCTTGTGCGTCGACATGGCGCCGTCAGGGTGACGCACAACGACGTCGGTGAACGTGCCGCCGCGATCGATCCAGAACTGCCACTTGGCGTTGTCAGAAGGTGTGGGCTCGGTGCGGGTGGTCATGTTGCGTCTGTCTTCGAAGGTTAGTTGGTTGCGAACGGTAGACGGGAGCTTGCGGTTGTCGTCTGATGCCGCGACTCGCCGGTTTCCGGACCGGGCGCACGGCGACCGGGCGTGTTTCGGTGCGGTCGTCGCGTTCGCTCGCGTATACTCGGGGTGTGTTAACGGTCATCAAAAGTCTGCTCAAACTGGCGATCGCAATTGCGGTCACGGTCGTCGCGTTCGATGTGGTCGCATGGTATCTGCTTCCGGACCGATATAACCACCTGTTTCCCGGTTTCAGGGCGACCGCGATCGGGGCTCGCGCCGGCGCCGGAGACTTTCCTCGTGACTACTACGTGGACCACCGGACCCGGGGTTTTGACATCGGTCCGGATCGGCAGGGGGTGCACCGGGTCGAGGGCATTCGATATCCAATCTGGAGCAATCAGCACGGCTGCTTCGACAATCCGTTCGATGGCTCAGGCGAAAGGATCGTCTATCTCGCGGGTGACAGTTTCAGCTGGGGATTTACGCCGTTTGAGGACAAATTTGCCACGCTGATTGAAGCCGCCAGTGAGGCGAGGATTCTGAAGTGTGGCGTAACCCATACCGGCCCCAGACATCAGCTCGAAAAAGCGCGAGAAGTAATCAATCGTCTGGAGAAAAAGCCGCAACAGATTCTGCTGTTTTTCGTTTACAACGATATCGCCAATGACTATGCGCACCCCCACAGTGGTGTCATTGACGGTTGGCAGATCGATCGAATTCGCATCGACGAAAAGCAGTCGCTGGTGGCCGTGCCCGAGGACGCGATACGTGCTCGCATGAAGGCGATGATCGACGCCCAGACGCTGCCCGCGTTAACGACACCCGGGGCCGCGAAAAAATGGCTCCGAAACTATTCCTTGAGCGGGCAGGTTCTGAATCAGCTGGCGAACCGGGTTGGACTGACGTCAGTGAGCACCAGTGGGCACGTCGGCGCGGACCAGCCGATGCAGACCGCCGGTGGGCGGATCACGTCGATCTACAATCTTGATCATTCTGCCGGGGTCGGTGATTCGAAAACGAAATTCTTCTTTCAGCCCAATCAATTTACCGAACCGACTCGTGAGGCACTGCGTGAGTGGAGCCAGTTCGCCGGCGAGCTCAATGCTTCGCTCGATGTCGTGCTGGTGCCTGACGTCGCGAACGTGGGCAACGCCGACTACTACAGCGAGGTCATTGCGTTTCTCGACGAACTGGGCGTGAACAGCATCAACCTGGCGGCGCTGCTGCAAAGTGCGGGCCTCGCTGATGCCGGCATGCACTGGCGCGATGATCCGCACTGGAGTATCGAAGGCAATCGACGCGTTGCTGCCGTGTTGTGTGAGGCAGGTGTCGTGCCCGGCTGTGACCCGGCGCGCCTGAAGTAATCGGCTGCCGCCGCCTCGGTAGATCTGATGGTTTCGAATATTGCTCGATCAAGTTGATCGATGCGTGACTCGTTCCAGTGCCCGCAGATGCGCTGCGTGCGCGCAAGTTCGTCTGCGCGTCATTGACTGGCCTGCCACGAACCGTTGTTGCAGCGGGCGGTTTCGAATCGGCCGAGTGCGTAGAAATAGACCGGATAGCAATCCTGACCCTGCATGTTGCAGCGGTTTGATGTGTACTGAATATTCGCGTCGTACATGAAGCCGTTGGCGAAAATTCCGTTGGGACACGCATCCGGAACTGATCCGCCCCCGGATGAGCCGCCGCCAGATGAACTTGCCCCCGACGATCCCGTAGTTCCTGCAACCACCCATTGACCGGCCGTACATTGCGCAGTTTCGTAGGCCGCCCGGGAATAAAAGTAAATCGGGTAGCAGGTTTGACCCTCGAGGCCACACCGGTTGCTGGTGTAGTTGCGGTTGCCGTCATACATGAAGCCGTCGTCAAAAATTCCGTTGGGGCATGCGTCCGCTGTGCCTCCACTCGATGAAGATCCGCCCGAAGAGCTACCGCCCGAAGAAGTGCTCCCCGACGATCCACCGCTGCCGGTGACGCTCGTGTTGTCGGTCCAGTCTCTGGGAACAAGCTCAAAGCGATTCCAGTGGGCTGGCATATCCGGCTCGTCTTCGTTGCGGGGCAGGTGATGAAATGAGATGCCGACCCAGACAACAAGGTCTTGACCGCCGAGTGTCTCGCCGTTGGTAAATGTGGCGAGGTTTCCGGCTGGACCACAGCCGCCCAGCTGATCCGCCGGATTACGACTGGCAAATCGTTCGCACGGACGATGACGCGTAACGTATACATCATGGCGAGTCCAGGGCTCACTGACGGGGCCTTCATCACGGTGGCCGGTCTCGCGCACGACGATGTCATAGCCGATGAACCGGTTGTTGGAGGCGCGTTCGCTACCGTCGCGAACGCGCCAGAATCTGAATTTTTCCGGGTTGACGTCACGACCGGATTCGCTGAGCAGTTCCTGACGCGAGATTCCAGCGCCGGCCAGCGAAGTGTTGGGCTGAGTGTCGACTTCTTCGAAGACGTCGTCGTTTGCGGAGTCGCCGATATCGAAGTCCAGTCGCCAGTAGTAGTTGTGCAGGTGCGCGATGCCAATCGGGTTACCGCGATTGTTGTTTACGTTCCAGCCCCGAGACGGGTCAGATCCGTAACGTTGAAGGCGACCTGTCGCGCCCATCATGGGTTCAATCCTGCCGCTGTCGTGGAAACGCCATTCGGGTATGTAGTTGTAGGCACCAACGTGGGACACGCTGAACAGTCGCAAATAGCTGCGTGACGGCTGGCCGAGCAACGGTTGTGCAGCGTCCTGTCGAGTTTCAAGACACAGCGCGTTGACGCCGGTTGCGTTTACCAGCCGTCCGTTTGGGCAGTCGACGCTCTGGAGATTGTTCAGATAGCGACTGTCACCAAGGCCGTAGTCAGAGACATCGTGATAGCGGGCGCCGTTGTCGTCGTAGGGGACGTGAATCTGCGCAACCGATGCTTCTCCCAGTACGCGCCGTCGCTGGCCAAGCGCGTTGGTGAAATAGACATCGTGCAGAACCACGCCCTCGCGCTGTCGAAGTTCCCAGCAAAAATCCCATGACGCACCGTTGTCGAAATTCTCGGTGATGGCGTAGGCACCGGAACAACTGTTCTGGGCGACCGCCACCTGGGGCAGGCACCAGGCCGCTACGGCGAGGGCAGACAGCGTGATCGCCTTAATCGTTGAGCATCTAGTTTCCATCGCGGGCCATCCAGTCTCTTGGGCTCAGCGCGAACCCCATGAACTTCATTCGCTGCGTGCCGCGATCTTCACTGGCGGGTAGTCGATACAGCGTGGTGCGATACCACAGCACGACGTCAGCGCGATCGATACTTTCGCCGTTCACGTAAGCGGGCAAGGATCCCGAGCAGCCCGCGCTGATCGCTGGCGTGGTGGTTTCGCACGACCGATATCTTGTTGCGTAAATGTCGTTGTCGCTCCAGTTGATGCGCTGCGGGTTGCGAAGCACCTGGCCGGACTCTACGGGGGCGAGTTCATAGGAGATGGGCTGACTGTTCGAATTCAGCGTGTCGCGATCAACAACTCGCCAGGTGCGTTTGCGATTCGCGTCGATCCGCACGGCAAACTCACGAGTCATCGCACTCACCACGGTAGTCTTGGTCAGTCGATCCGCTGACGGAACGGCTTCGATCACTTCCACAGCGTCGTTGTTGGCGCTGGCCCCGAGGTGCATGTCCATTCGCCACAGGGCGTTAACGGAAAAGGCGGTAGCGATCTCGCTGGTGATGCCTGGCTGAACGACAGGCCAGCCGAGCTGTGAGTTTGCTGTTCGGTTGACGAGATCACCGGCGTGTCCCAGTTGAGCAACGAGCGATCCGTCGTCAGCGAGCGCGAATCGATGTACGTAGTTGCCTGACGAGAGCGAGCTCGCCGCGGAAAGCACCAGTGCCTGGCCCTGAACTGCGGTTGAATAATGCTTGCTCGCGTAACCGCGCGGCCGCACGGCCAGACAGGCGTTGGCAGTCCCGGAGGCGACGACGCTGCCGCCGGGGCAGTCGCTGGTCGCGAGCGTTCGCTGCGCACGCCCGATACCGACACTCTGAACATGGGAGATGACGCTGCCGCTATCGAGCATGCTGACGTCGAGAGCAGCAAGACCGATTGTTTTGATCACCTGTCGTCGGGTGCCCGATCGAGTAATAAAAAATATATTTGTGAGAGTGGGGCCGCTTTCGGCGCGTGTGTGCCAGCAAAATTCCCAGCCTGCACCGTTATTAAAACTGCGCGTAATTTCCACACCTTCGGAGCATGGAGCGGCCACGGACGATGTGCTGAAGCCCGCGGCGACAATCGATAAAAGACCGCAGACGATAAGCCGTGACCAGCGTAACGCACTGGATCGACGCCACTTGTTCTGTTCCGTAGCCATCAGTGACCGTGTCCTGTGCTCACGATCTGATCGACCGCGATGACTTTGTTGTCAGCCAGTCGAACAACGGGACGCAGATCAATCGCGATCTGTTCACCCGCTGTGTACAGCAGGATCTGTGCGCAACGCACCGCGCCGCAGCTCGCGCTGTCGCCGCGGGTGCCCATGGCGGCGTCCGCAACGAAGACGACCGCTTTGTGCAGCACCGTGGACAGGTCATCCAGGCGCGAACCCGTGATTCGACGGTGGGCAGCACTCACTGCATTCCGCGCGAGTGGATCAGCGAAGAGGGCTGCGACCGCCCGTTCGCTTTCGTTCGCCGTCAACGGCAGCTGCTGGCCGCGACTGGACGAACGAAACAGAACTTGATCGGTATTCGTGTCGACGATCCGATGAATCAGGGTCTCTGCGCGATAGTCATAGATGTAGACATCGGCGAGTCTTTTCGAATCGCCTTTGGTTGCGGGGCGTCTCTCGGTCAACAGCATGTGATGCCGAGGAACTGATCCGGCGTTCGCTGACGACTGCGACGCCGTCGACAACGCGCGTCGACTGACATTGAGTCGCGACGAGTTTTGCGATGGACTCGTGGCGCCGGATGTCGTCGATACGGGCGTATCGACGTCGATCATCGCCGCGCGTGCCGATCGCGAAACCTCGTCGCTGTTGAGCGCGCGTGTTGCGTGTTGTTGTGCAGATGCGGTTGTCGCCAGCAGAAGCGCTGCGAGCAGACTCACAGCGGCTGTGGTGTTCGTCACTTGAAGCCCCCCTCCAGTTACGGCCCGACAATGTTGGCGCGGGCCACGAGCGTCAAATTTCATGGCGCACTTCTGTAGCGCTACCTCGATCCATAGGATTAACTCCTATGCCCCGACTCAGCCCACGAAACCCACCCCCCAAGTGGACACACACTCACCGCGCCGCAAAGTGTCTGTCCACTTCATCCGCAACCGGGACGCAACCGGGACAGGCACTCATCACCGAACGACGCAACCGGGACAGGCACTCATGACCGAACAACCAGGTGGACACACACCGAGCTCACGAGCAGGGACACACACTCGAAGCCGCAGGTTCAGCGGTCGCCGGAGCGGGGCTGCGGCGTCTGGCTTTCACCGGTTCCCCGCCAGGTCTGACGGTGTGTGTCCTCCTGCTGGCTCGGCTCCGGTGCGGATCGGGGAGGGCGGGCTTCGGTGCCTGTCCCTGAAGTGATCCTGCGGTGCCTGTCCCCGAGGTGATCCCGGGCTTTGTGGCCTGTCCTTGCTGTTCACTTCCTCGCTGGGAAGCGGGTTTTGGGGGTGATGAGCACTCTGGCGGGGGGGTGGCGCCGGCGGTGGCCCTGTGGCTTGCCTGTCCCGGGAGCGGGGACTATGCAGAACAGTGGGAGTTTGTCCTTATCCGCACGCGGTGGGGGATACACGGCGACGACCGTTGTCGAACTCGCCACTATGAGTAATTCAGTCGCATCAATGTTTGGGAAATCCATGATTGTCAGGTTCAGTATTCTCTCCGCTCTGTTGGTTTTGAATGTCACCGCTTCGGCGGCGAAGCACGAGATCAAACTCGGTGAAGCCGACTTTCCGCCGATCTATGACACCCGTGCCGATGGCGAGCGCCACGGAACGCTTGGCGCGGCGGCCCTGGATATCAACGGCGACGATGCCGTCGACTTCTTTATCGGTCAGGGTGACGGCAAGAACGATGTGCTGGTCACTCAGAACACCGAGACGAAATGGGTCGTTACGACCCTCGACCCGAGCAATACCGAGGTATCAACCGCAGCTCTGGCGGTCGATATCAACCGCGACTTTCGACCTGACCTCATCGTTGCGCGTCATTCCGGTACCTACCTTTACATCAACAACGGCAAGGGCGGGTTCGCACGCCAGGGGCGTTTGCCGATTGCACAGCATCGACTGGGTGATGGCGTCACGGTCGCGCTCGTGGCGGGCGACGTCAACGGCGATGGCTGGGTAGACATCTTCGAAAGCCGTCGTGATGGTTCAGCTGGTGACGGCGACCGGCTCTGGATTAACGCCGGTCGACTGAGTCACGGGCGCGCACTATTTAAAGAACAGGGCTTCGATCGCAACATTTCCTCGTGCTGCTCGAGCACCGCCGCAGCCTTTGTGGATTTCGATCATGACCGCGATCTGGATTTGCTGGTCGCCGGCCTGTCCGGTCAGCTGACCCTGATGGTCAATGACGGAACTGGAAAATTTCAGGCCGAGTCTCTGGATATCGCCGGCGGCGACTGGAGCAGTCTTGGAACGGGCGATATCGATAACGATGGCGATGTCGATATCGTCGTTGGCGGCAAAGTGCGAGACGAGAATTTTTCCGCGCTTCGCATTCTCGAAAACAAGGACGCACAGTTCACTGACGTCACCGAAAAGCTTGGCGTGATGGTGCATGCAGATGCCAGCACGGTGGCGCTGACGGATTTCGATGCGGACGGGTATGTCGACATCGCGGTTGCAAGCCCGCGCGATGCCAACAAAAATGCCGGACGCTACCTCAGGAACAACCGCGCCATGCGCAGGTTTGATGACGTCAGCGAAGGTGCACCCGCAATGGATCTCGATCTTGCGGGGTTCGTTGTTGCTGACGTTGATCGTGATGGTTTTTCCGACCAGGTCCTGATGACTCGGGGCGGGCAGTTCAAAATGGTGCTTAACGGCACGACGCGAACCAACTGGCTGGGCGTTCGACTGCGCGGGCGAGACGAGCGCACCGTGTCCGGAGCCGAGATTGTGCTGCGAATGAAAGATGGCACGAGACTCACCGGTTACTACAAGCATGGAGAAGGTGCCGCGATTTCGGCGAACGACGAGGTGATGTTCGGTCTTGGACCACGCTCGGAGATCACGGTCCTTGAAATCAACTGGCCCTCTGGCAAGTACACGCGCGTCGACGGTCCCGAGGCCAATCGACACATCGGCTTTGTTGAGCCGAGTGATGAAAACCAGAGCGACATCAGTATCAAATACCCAATGTTCGGCTACCTCGAACAGTTCAACAAGCGCCTTGAGACCGACCCGGGTCTGCGCGAACGAACGCGCCCCAAGCCGCGAATGGTCTGTCGCTGATCGCCGTGTGCTAACGCCGGGCTGCCAACATCAGGTAGCATCGCGCTGGATGAAATCCGCCAATAAAAGCTACGAAATCGACACGGATACCGGGTTCGCTACTGATGCGAGAAAGGTCGCGTCGCCAAATTTCGACAAGCGTCCGTCAACGGCAGTGGTGGACACGCTCATCGTCCACGCGATCAGCTTGCCACCGGGTGAGTTTGGTGGCGACGCTATCGAACGGCTCTTTACCAATACGCTCGATTTCGACGCCCATGCCTATTTCCGCCAGATTCGCGGACTCGAGGTTTCGTCTCACTTTCTGATTCGACGTAACGGCGAAGTCGTTCAGTTTGTCAGCACGGATGACCGGGCCTGGCATGCGGGGGAGTCGTTTTTCTTTGGTCGGCCCCGCGTCAACGACTTTTCGATTGGCATAGAACTCGAAGGTGTTGATGACGGCGCGTTTGAGCCCGTGCAGTACACCTCGCTGATCGACGTTGGTGTCGCTCTGCTTCGGCGTTATCCCGCTATCGGCATTGAGCGAATCTGTGGTCACAGTGACATCGCACCTGGACGCAAAACAGATCCGGGTCCAGGCTTTGACTGGGGGCGATTCAGACGCGGCCTGTGTCGCTATCTTTGAAACGTTCGGTCAGTGGTTGCCGCGGGCCGTTTCAAAGCGCTGCAGAAAAGTTGCAAGATTGGTGCCCAGTACATCGCTGACATAACCACCTTCCTGCACCAGTACGGTCGGCAAATTCATGGCTGCCGTCATCTCGGCAACCCTTGCGAATCCTTCGGTCGTCAACTGCAAAAACGCCAGCGGATCATCTTCTGAAGCGTCCAGACCCAGCGCGATCACCAGACAGTCAGGTGCAAAATTGCGTATTGCGTCCAGAGCCGGATCAAGCGCGTCGACGTAGGCGCCATCGCCGGTGCCTTTGGGTAACGGGATGTTGAGGTTGTAGCCCGTACCCGAGCGGTCGCCGGTTTCGTCGGCGTAGCCTGCGTAAAACGGATAATAGACAGCGGGATCGCCGTGCAGTGACACCGTGAACACGTCGCTGCGATCGTAAAAAATGCCCTGTGTCCCGTTGCCATGATGAACGTCGACGTCGAGTATGGCGATTCGGGAGGCGCCCGAGTCACGCAGAACCTGGGCCGCAATCGCCGAGTTGTTCAGAAAACAAAATCCACCTGCCATGTCCGCAAACGCATGATGACCCGGTGGGCGACACATTGCATAGGCGTACGACTCCTGGCCCGAGCTGACGGCCCGCGCGGCCTCGACGGCACACTGCGCTGATTGTTGAATCGCCTGCCATGTACCTGGCCCGATCGGGCACGCACAATCGGCTTGGTAGACGCCCGACAAACCGACGATTGAGTCGGGCCGTCCCGCCATGTTTCGGTTGGGATGGATGTTCGGCATGATTTCAGGGCCGTGGCCCGGCAGTTCAATCCATCTCGCCCAGGCGGATTCAAGAAACTCCAGGTAGCCTGCGTCATGCACGGCACTGATGCGCGCGAGTTCGGGTGCGCCCGGTTCGACCAGTTCGTGAGCCGTATCCGAAACCGCCTCCAGGAATATTTCCGCGCGTTCAGGGGTTTCCGGACACGCAACGCGCGTGCCGCGCATGATGAAACCTTCAGGAGCGTGCCGCTCGTGGTCCGGGTGATAGAAAATTTTCATCGAGTATCGGTGTCAGTCAGGCGTCAAAGTTGCGCAATAGCTTGCCCGGATGTCGGTCCGGGTTGATCAGCGTGCCCCCGTCGACGACGCGTTCGCCATTTACCCAGACTGCCTCAAGACCAATCGGATCTGTCGTCAGCCGGTAGGCGCCCGCCGGCATGTCGAACGCGCGTCGCGCACGCGAGCGATCAACGCTATTCGGATCGAACAGCATCAGGTCTGCCCAGGCGCCAGGTGCGATTCTCCCGCGGTCACTGATGCCGAAGATGTCAGCCGGAATGCTCGTGAGCTGGGCGATTGCGGTTTCAAGTGGCATCAGCTTGCGATCACGCACCCAGTGACCAAGCAGACGCAAGCCAAAACCGGCATCACAGAAAAACGTCAGATGTGCACCTGCGTCAGACAGCGTGATCAAACTGTTTGGATCATTGAGCATCCTGCCGACGGCGTCTTCGTCAGAATTCAGAAGTTCAGCGATGAACAGCGTCTTGAGGTTTTCGTCGAGCGCGATGTCGAGCATGCAGTCGAGTGGGTCCTTATTCGTTCCGGCAGCAATTTCTGCCAGCGACTTGCCTTCGCTCCCACGATGTTTATCGGTGGCGGCTTCGACAACGCGCACTTTGTCCCATTCACCGTTAAACAGGCGAGTGGCAACCGCGGTCTTGAGATCTTCTCGAACGCGTGACCGAAATTCCGTGTCGGCGAAGATTGTGACCAGTTCGTCATCGGTGGCCAGCATTGCTGGCTTCCAGCTGTCGATGCCTTCAAGCGGGTAGGGCGCCTCCAGCGTGAACTCGGTTGTAAGTGGACAGCATGACACCTGTCCCCAGAGTTCATGCCCACGGGTGCGCGCGTCAGCGATGGCGGCGAGGTCTTCAAACGTTGCTTCAGGTCGCGTGCTGTTGTGCAAAAGGGCCGCGATGAGAACCGGGCGCCCGCTCGCCTGTGCCAGAGACTCCAGAAACGGGATTGATGACCCGGGTCCCTTCGTCAGCATGAAGACGCCGCGACCCGCCTCACCCATGGCGCCAACGAGCTGCTCAAGTTCTGAGTCTTCAGCAAGGCGTGACGGCATGGGGCCGAATGCGCCATTGTGAGAAATCGACGTCGAGGTCGAAAACCCTACGGCGCCGGCCTGCATTGCGCTGGAGACAATTTCTCGCATCCGGGCAATTTCGTCCTGCGTGGCCGCGCGTTCGGGAGCGGCGTCTCCCATGACATAGGTGCGAACAGAGGAGTGGCCGACGAATGCAGCGACGTTGACGCCCGTGCCGCCCTGTTCGATGACGTTGAGATATTCGTCGAAGCTTTCAAACTGCCAGTTCGTGCCCTCTTTAAGCGCGTCCAGCGACATGCCTTCGACGCGGACCAGATTCTGCATCGTCAATTCCTGGTCGGACTTGCGACATGGTGCGATGGTAAATCCACAGTTGCCAATCACAACGGTGGTGACGCCATGTCGCGCCGAAGGGTCGACCCAGGGATCCCACGTAATCTGGGCATCGTAGTGCGTGTGGCTGTCGACGATACCGGGAGCCAGGACCAGGCCGTCGGCATCGATGATGTCGGGGGAATCCCCAGTGATTTCGCCAACCGCCGCGATCTTTCCGTCACTGACAGCGACATCGGCAGATTTCAGAGGACCCCCGAGGCCGTCACAGACCCGGGCGTTACGGATGATGGTGTCGAATGTAGGCATATTAGATTAACTCGCTTGAGGGCCTATCAGACGTCGCGTGTAGTCGGTGGTGAAAGATTGTGACCTTCGCGCGACAGAGTCTTTATCGATTGTTTGCGGGCTTCCCATTCTATCCGAAAGCCGCTTCCGTTCGTCCGCCTTCGCGGGGCAAAGCGAACCAGCGCACAGGAATGCCTCCCGCAACCGTGGTCAACTTCGTGTCGGTTGTGCGGGTGAGTCAAGAGTTTTCAGCGTTTCCCGTTCCGAATTCAGGTGTTCGTTCTCACATGTGTGCGAAAAGTCGTGCTCGAACGTTTAACTGGATCACGGAACTCAAGGTGAGACTCCTGTTTAATCCCCCGTATCCGGTCCGCAATAAGTTGGCAGCAGCCGAAGTACAAGATCAACGCGGAGCTTGAGGCGAATCTGACGCCAAAGAGTGGTTAGCGAACGCAGCTTGTGTTCGACAGAAACCGGAACTGGTAGGGAAACTGTTCGCACGGAGTGTGAACTTGGTAGGGGAAATGATCCCAGTTGTGAGTAGGCACGAAGTTGTCAGGTCGCGGCATCCAATTCTTGATAGTCATTGGATAGCCTGGCTTGCGGCTCGGCGCACAGTCTGAGATTCAATAAAAAATGCCGAGTACTGAAGGGGGACATGATGTCTAAGAATGAAAGCAGAAAGCGCTTTACCGGGGTTGCCTGGTTTGCATTGGGTGACTGGGAAGAGATTTCCGACGTTGTACTGGATGCCCAGAATCTGGGTGATGCGTATGACACGTGGCGTACCAGCGCCCACGACAGAATCAACCGACTGGAAGAAGAAGGGTTCACCGTCCAGAAAATTGAAGTTGAGCCTGAAGAGTTCACCACGTGGTGTCGTTTTCGCGGCCAGTCGCCAAACACAACGGCTGTGCGTCTGTACGTTGCAGAACGTATCAAGCCAACTGAAGATGCCCGCCGTGTAGACGGTCGTCGACGTCCGGCCCAGGCGGCTGCGTCAGACAAGCCGGCATCATCGGCTGGTGGTCCAGCTCAGCTCACGGCGCGTCAACGTGTCGCACAAATGAGGCCCGACCTCGCGGCTTTGCTACCAACGCCAGTCTGAAGCATCAAGAATCCTTGCAGACTGTGAAAGGGGCGCCAAAGGCGCTCCTTTTTGCGTGATGGTGCTTGGCCTCGGTTACGTGTTTGCCGCACAATCTGGCGCCTGAGAAATGTCCGCCGTTCACGCGGCCACAGTCTATGAAAACACCAAGATTTACGATCGCGCTCGTGCTGCTGGCACTGATGGTGAATCTAACGGCGGCCGACAGTTGGCTTCGTACTGTGCACGCGGGCTACCTTCCCGATTCTCCACAAGAGATGCGCGATCGCGTTGCCGGACACATCGCTCGCACCGAACGCCCCATGCTGCTCGGACTCTTTCACTGGGCCAATGTCGATTCCGTCACCCGCGCCAAGGTCGAAGACGAAGTCGATCGTCTGCTGAACGGTGAAGTCGAGTCCATTGAACTCGCGGAGATTCCACCGGGCGTTCCCCAGAAATTCTCGCGCAACGGCAAGAGCTACGAAATGAATCTGACGCCTGCGCTGATGCTCGTCGTAGCCGTGGTTGAAGCCAAGGGCGTGGCCAAGATCGGATTTCCGCTGGGCATTACCCCGGAGGGCTATGCACTTGCGGTTACGGTGCCTGAGCCACGTCCGTACCAGAGTCCCACGCGGAAGAAAAACAAGCTTTCGATCAGGGTCTCCGCAGATGCTCAAACGACGACCGAGGTTGTGTGTTCGTACTACGTGAGCATCGGAGGGCGGCGCAAGATTGTCAGCTTTAAAGGCAGTGGCAGTTTCGCTGAAGATCTTCGTGGCGAGTCGTTTGACAGTTGTGCGGCTAAAAAAAGATCAGGCCCCGGAATCAGCGAAGTTTCGTTGATTCAGGACGGTTCGGAAATTTTTCGCGATCAGGCGGCGGATATTGACGACCCCATGATCTATCGCATCAGATAACCGTCGAGCGAAGTGCCGCATCTGCTGGCAGCCGGTGGTGTGCGTCGCTCTGACGGCCTGCTAAGGTAGTTGGCCGACCACGTATCTCGTCTGTCTTGAATACCGACACCGACACATCGCTGCCTCTGCATCCGGTCACCAGGCAGTGGTTCGATCAGAATTTTGATGCACCCACCAGGGCCCAGCGTGATGCCTGGCCTGCCATCGCGTCCGGCGATCACACGCTGTTGCTGGCGCCAACCGGTTCGGGCAAGACACTGGCTTCCTTTCTGGTCGCTATCGATTCTCTGATGTTCGGGACGCGGGTTAATTCGGACTTCGGCGTTCGCGTCCTTTATATCTCGCCACTCAAGGCGCTGGGCGTTGATATTGAGCGCAACCTTCGCGAGCCCCTCGCGGGCGTCGAGGCGACCGCGAATCAGCTACAGGCGGAGTTTTACCTTCCTCGCGTGGGCATCCGAACCGGCGACACCTCTTCGCGGGAACGCAGACAGATGGTCACGCGTCCGCCGGACATATTGATCACGACACCCGAGTCGCTGTTTTTGCTGCTGACGTCAAAGGCGCGCGAGATACTGCAAAACGTCGAGACCGTCATCGTTGATGAAATTCACTCGATGGTACCGACCAAGCGTGGTGCCCATCTGTTCACGTCACTTGAAAGGCTTGAAGATCTTCGTCAGGCGAACGGTCATCGCGCCGCCGCCCAGCGAATCGGATTATCTGCCACCGCACGTCCGCTGGATGAGGTAGCTGCATTGCTTGGCGGTGCACAGCGGTCCCGGGCGCCCGCACATGCAGGCGAGGTCGCTTTGATTTCACGGCCGGTGAAGGTCATCGATGCTGGCGCGACAGCGGCGCTTGAACTGTCGGTTGAGGTGCCCGTTGAGGACATGACGGATCTTGCCGGATCTGCAGAAGATGCGGCGGGTCAGGATCAGCCACGGGTGCCTTCGATCTGGCCGTCAATTCATCCGCGCCTTGTTGAATTGATCAGGGCTCATCGCTCGACAATGATTTTCGTCAACAGTCGCCGTCTGGCAGAGCGACTCGCGACAGCTATCAACGATCTTGCTGAAGAAGAGCTGGCGGCTGCGCACCACGGTTCCATCGCCCATGACACAAGGGCGGTGATAGAAGATCGCCTTAAAATGGGTGAGCTTCCGGCAATTGTCGCGACGTCGTCGCTTGAACTCGGGATCGATATGGGCGCTGTGGATCTCGTGATCCAGATCGAGTCGCCGCCATCGATTGCCAGCGGTTTGCAGCGCATCGGCCGAGCGGGTCATCAGGTTGGCGGTATTTCACGCGGCGTGATCGTGCCGAAGTTTCGAGGCGACCTGCTCGCGGCCGCCGCGGTAACCAGACGCATGCAGGACGGACTGGTTGAGCAGTCGAGCTATCCCCGAAATCCGCTTGACGTGCTGGCGCAGCAGATTGTTGCGACCGTTTCGATGGACGACCGGGAAGTTGATGAACTCTTTGATCTCATGCGTCAGGCCGCACCGTTTTCCACACTGCCACGTGTTTCGTTCGACGCAGTTCTTGATTTGCTTTCAGGTCGTTACCCCTCGGATGAGTTCGCTGAGCTTCGGCCCCGTCTGACATGGGATCGCGTGACCGGGGTTATCAGCGCGCGCAAGGGGGCCCAGCGCATTGCCATAGCCAACGCGGGAACGATTCCCGACAGAGGGCTGTATGGCGTGTTTCTCAACGACGCTGACAAAGGCTCGGTGCGTGTTGGTGAGCTCGATGAAGAGATGGTGTTCGAAACCCGTCCGGGAGATGTGTTTCTGCTTGGAGCTTCCAGCTGGCTGGTCACCGAAATCACCCATGATCGTGTGCTGGTTGTGCCAGCCCCGGGGCAGCCAGGCCGTATGCCGTTCTGGCGAGGTGACGGGCCGGGCAGGCCGCTGGAGTTTGGACAGGCAATTGGCGAATTGACTCGCGATCTGTGCTCGATGAGCCCGGACGCCGCTCGCGAGCGACTTATGAGCGAACACGCGCTTGACGCGAACGCCGCCCGCAATCTCGTCACCTATCTCGATGATCAACGTGAAGCGACTTCGGAGGTGCCGACAGACCGAACGATCGTCATCGAAAGCTTTGTCGACGAGGCAGGTGACTGGAGAACAATTATTCATACGCCTTTCGGGTCGAGAGTTCACGCGCCCTGGGCAACGGCCGTCGCCGGTCGATTGCGTGAACGCATGACGACAGACGTTGACTATCTCTGGAACGATGATGGAATCGTATTTCGGCTGCCAGAGTCGGACACGCCGCCGGATCCGTCAGAACTTGTTCCGACGGCCGATGAAATCGATGAGCTCGTGATGCAGGAACTGGGAGCGACTGCGCTCTTTGCGGCGCGATTCAGAGAAAACGCCGGCCGGTCATTGCTGCTGCCACGGCGCATGCCGGGTAAGCGAACGCCGCTTTGGTTGCAGCGCCGCAAATCTGCCGATCTGCTCGCGGTGGCTGCGCGGTATGACAGTTTCCCCGTGATCCTCGAGACCTATCGCGAATGTCTGCAGGACGTTTTTGACCTGCCAGGATTACGGCGAGTGCTCACTGATATTCAGACTCGCGCTATTGCGGTACACGCACTTGAATCGAACAATCCATCACCCTTCGCTGCCGCGCTGTTGTTCAGCTACGTAGGCAATTTTATCTACAACTCGGATGCACCACTCGCTGAGCGTCGTGCACAAACGCTTGCGCTGGACCCGGTGCAGCTTCGAGAACTCCTCGGCGATGCCGAACTTCGCACGCTTCTTGATGCCGACGTTGTCGATGCTGCGTCGATTGAGTTGCAGCGACTCGATGGCAGGATGCTGGCGAGGGACACGGATGAGCTTCATGATCTTGTGTTTGCGCTTGGCGATCTGGACTTCGACGAAATCATCCAGCGAACAGCCCTGGACGACGAGTCCCTGGAGTACGCGCTCCAGACGCTGAAGGACGCGGGGAGGGTCGTGCCGGTTACGGTCGCCGGTCAGGCGCGCTTCATCGCGGCCGAGGATGCGGCGCGCTACAGAGACGCGCTTGGCTGCGTATTGCCGTCAGGCGTTGCCGAAGATTTCCTGCAACCCGTTGAGGACGCATTGGGCGATCTGGTGTCTCGGTACGCCCGTACCCACGTGCCTTTTCGGGTTGACGAGGTTGCGGCGCGATTTGCTACCGGGGTGGCTCCCGTTGAGGCCGCCCTGTCGAGACTGTCCCGGGCTTCGCGGGTCGTGGAGGGTGAGTTTCTTCCAGGCGGACGTGGGCGTGAGTGGTGCGACAGTGGCGTGCTCAAAACGATCAAACGCAGATCTCTCGCACGACTGCGCAGCGAAGTCGAACCCGTTGACGCGTCGGCGCTCGCTCGATTTCTACCCGTCTGGCACGGCATCGACAGACCTCGAAGAGGACTGGATGCGCTGCTGGACACCGTCGAGCAGCTTCAGGGCATCGCGCTCCCGGTATCAACGCTTGAACAGTTCATTCTGCCAGCGCGTCTGCCGGAGTATCAGCCGCGAGATCTCGATGAACTGATGTCGGCGGGAGAGGTAGTCTGGCGCGGCGTGGACAGTCTGGGCGCGAGTGATGGGCGCAT
>CALHMG010000355.1 GCA_938034705.1 uncultured Gammaproteobacteria bacterium | reverse complement strand
TACCCGAGCGCGGCACCCAGCAGACCGTGTGTGACGATATCCATGTCGGTAGTAGTTGTTCTTGTCGAGACTTGGTAGCGTTAGTTTAGCCGCAATTTGCTTCAGTGAACGGAAAACACTTTTCTATTCGCCGCGGTTGGTGTGCCCGCGTACCGGAGTTAAAGCAAAAAGTATGGAAATCCCACGTATTCATTCAACGAGTGCCGACGAAGAATATTTCTTTACCGAGGGTTGCTTTATTCTGGAGCTGCTCAATGACCCGCTGAGTCCTGATCTGTCCATTGCGAGGGCCACGGTCAAGCCCGGGGTTACGACACGACTGCATCGTCTGAACGGTGTCGATGAACGATACGTGATCATCGAGGGCGCAGGAGACGTTGAGATTGCCGGCCGATCAGCCGTCAGGGTCGAACAGGGTGACGTGATCGAGATACCCCGCGGCGAGACCCAGAGAATCCGCAATGTCGCAGGTGAAGACCTCGTGTTTCTGGCGATCTGCAGTCCGAGATTCACACCCGATTGCTACGAGGATTCAGACAGCGCCTGAAACCGGTCTGGGTTTCTGCCCGCCCGCTTTGTTGCGTAATGTGCTTATTGCGCCCCGAGGTGTGGCGCGACGACCTCACGGGTTCGCTTACTCGGTATGACTGGCACGACTTCGAAATGCGTACCCGTGCCTCGCCACTGCAGAATCCATTCCTGGATCAATGATGCGTCGCTGCATTCCATCAACTGAAAGCATCTGCCAAAGCTCGATTCGACCCAGCTGTCAACGTAGGTCAGTCCTTCCGGTAACGCGCGTCCGGCACTTTCAAGTCGCTCGTAGACAGGAATCATGTCCTGGTCGTTGAAACTCTCGATGATCATGAACAGCATGTCGGTTTACCAGCTCGCGGGCAGTTCGCCGTTGATGACAATGCGGTCCCCGTCGGCTTCGATGTATTTACCTTTCTCAAGGTCGCGCATCAGTTTGCTGACCATCTCTCGCGAAGAACCGATCTGGTCCGCAATCTGCCGGTGGCTCAGCTTGGCAACAACCTGTTGCCCTGATTCGGGTTCAAGGCTCGCGGCGCCGTTCAACAGGTCAGTCAGTCGTCGGTATACGGGATCAAGACCGAGAGAACGAACCTGGTCTGTCGCAATACGGAGTTTGCGCGTGAGAGTCTGGACAATAACCATCGCAAAGTCCGCGTCTCTTTTCATCAGATCACGCAGATCAGTCTGGTTGAGCACGAGAAAGCTGGATTTTTCCATGGTCTGTACGGTTGCCGATCGCGGTTCACCGTCAATAATCGAAAGTTCACCCACGTAGTCGCCGGCCGTGGCGTGATAAAGAACGAGTTCACGACCGTCGACGTTGCTGACGTAGACTTTCACGCGTCCCGACTCAACGACAAAGAGTTCGTTACCCGGCTGGCCCTCCGCCAGCACGATCGTTCCGCGCGGATACTGGCGAGTTTGCGCCCGATTCGCGAGCCATTCGATGGCGTCCTGCGGAAGTTCGTTGAAAAGTGGGACGTCAGAAATAATAGACATTGGATTCCTCTCCTGAGCAGCGAGGATAATTGCACTGGATCTTCGACCTGTCGAGTACGATCAGCGCCGGGTCTCATTACTGGGTGAATGCCGTATTTATGAAACAGACTATGCAAGCCGTGCTTCTTACCGGATTCGGTGGATTTGAGAAGCTTGAGTTTCGAGAGGATGTGCCGGTTCCCGAACCCGGTGCCAGCCAGGTGCTGATTCGAGTCGCCGCGGCGGGTGTCAACAACACCGATATCAACACCCGACTGGGATGGTACGCGCAGGCAAAACCGGGTGAATCGGACGACAGCGCCGACATCCAGGCAGAAGACTCCGCGTGGTCAGGTCAGGCTCTGGAGTTCCCGCGAATTCAGGGTATCGACGTCTGCGGCGAAATCGTTGCGGTCGGGGCCGCCGTGGATTCAAACCGAGTCGGAGAAAGGGTCATCGTGGTGCCCATGCAGCGCAGCCCGATTCCTGAAGGCATCCACGGTGCGTGGACGCTTGGGGCCGACGGGGACGGTGGCTTTGCCGAGTACGTGGTGACCAATTCGGTAGAGGCTTTTGCTGTGGACAGCGGATATTCTGACGCAGAGCTGGCTTCGTTTCCCTGTGCCTGGTCGACCGCGGAGAACCTGATCGAGCATGCCGAGGTAGCGGAAGGCGACAACGTTCTCGTAACCGGAGCGTCCGGGGGTGTCGGGTCCGCGGCTGTAGCACTCGCCAGGCGACGTGGGGCGAGAGTGATTGGGGTGGCGGGTCGTTCAAAACATTCAGCCGTGCTTGATCATGGGGCAGACAGCATGATCCCCAGAGAAGAGCCGCTGGCTGATCATCTGGGCGCCGAAAGTGTCGATGTCGTGATCGATCTCGTCGGCGGTGACGATTGGGCTTCGCTACTCGATGCGATGAAACGCGGAGGGCGCTATGCCTGCGCCGGTGCGATCGGCGGACCCCACGTGAAGTTCGACCTTCGAACCTTCTACCTCAAGGACCTCGTGCTCAAGGGGCGCACGCTTCAGGAACGAACAATATTCGCGGCGCTGGTGGGTTATATCGAACGAGAGGAAGTCCGACCCGTTGTCTCGGCGACTTACCCACTACGCGAAATAGTGCGGGCGCAGCAGGATTTTCTTGCCAAGCAGTTTGTCGGCAAGCTGGTTCTGCTTCCCTGACCGTGGGGTGGTTGACGGAGTCCACAAGGCGATTGCGGTAACCTGCGCCCATGTCCAGACAGTTGCGTAATTATCGGTACATCGGTCAGCCCATGCTGCGCGCGGAAGATCCGCGTTTGCTGCGAGGGGAGGGGCAGTTTACCGACGATTTTTCTCGCCCGGGGCAGGCGTGGCTCGCCGTCGTGCGGTGCCCACACGCTCACGCGAAAATTATTTCGATCGACAAGCGGCCCGCGCTTGCGCTCGATGGCGTTCTGACAGTGCTGACCGGCGCCGATGCCCGGGCGGATCAGCTTCAACCCATTGATCACAACCCGCTTCCGAAAACCCGTTTCGACATGAAGCTTCGTGGCCCGGGCGACACCGATGTGTTTGTCGGGCCACACGTCATCCTCCCGGTTGATAAAGCGCGACATGTGGGCGAAGCGGTCGCTTTCGTTGTGGCGAAAACTCCGGAGCAGGCCCAGGAAGCGGCCGAGGCTGTGGAAGTTGACTATGAGATCCTGCCGGCGGTGCTTGGAACTGCGAGTGCGGTGAGCAGCGACGCGGGCTGTGTCTGGGACGAGGTTGCCGACAACGTCTACGTTGACACCGAGTTTGGCGATAAAGCCGCAACCGACGCTGCCTTCGAATCGGCGACTCACGTCGTCCATGCCGAGTATTCGATCGCGCGGGTAACCGGAGTTCCGCTTGAGCCGAGATCGGCGCTTGGTGAAT
Organism: uncultured Gammaproteobacteria bacterium; assembly: GCA_938034705.1. Taxonomy (GTDB): domain Bacteria; phylum Pseudomonadota; class Gammaproteobacteria; order Arenicellales; family CALHMG01; genus CALHMG01. The sequence goes on along the minus strand of CALHMG010000355.1, from coordinate 16,822 downwards.
ATGACGCCACGACCGGTCGATACACGCTCTACGCGGGTTCAGGTGGTGCGGTCAAACAAAAGCGGGAAATCGCCAACGTTCTCAATCTGGACTCTGACGATGTTCGGGTGCTGTCCCACGACGTTGGCGGTAATTTCGGTACTCGCAATCGTACCTACGTTGAGTTTGTGGCCGTACTCTGGGCGAGCAGAAAGCTGGGAGTGCCGGTCAAATTTACCGCAAGTCGGTCCGAAGCATTTTTGAGTGACTACCAGGGTCGGGATTTTGTCAGTCGCGTTGCTCTCGCGCTCGACGGCAACGGCAAATTTCTCGCTCTGCGCGCCGACAATATATCCAACGGTGGCGCACGATGTGTGTCCCTCTCTCCGCTTGGCAAAGGGTCCGCCCTGATTACCGGCTCTTATGACATTGCGGCCGCGCATCTGCGATCGCGCGCCGTGTTTACCAACACCATGCCAACCCAGGCGTATCGCAGTTCGGGGCGCCCCGAGGTCACCTACGTCATCGAGCGACTGATCGAGAAAGCCGCGATTGAAACGGGCGTCGACGCGTTGACGCTGAAGCGTCTCAATCTCGTGCCCGTCGACGCGATGCCGTACACCAACGCTGTAGGGGCGCGCTATGACAGCGGGGAGTATGAGGCCTGCATGGACGAAATTCTCAGCGTTGCTGACTGGGATGGTTTCGAAAAACGCCGCGAGCAGGCCAGAACGCGTGGTCGGTTGCTGGGCCGGGGATTCGCCAACTACGTTGAATCATCGATCGGTGCGCCGAAGGAGAGAGCCGATATCACCGTCAGCGGTGATGGTCGCGTCGTCGTTGTGATCGGGACCCAGCCAAGCGGGCAGGGACATGAAACCAGCTTTGCTCAGGTTGCCGCAGATCTGCTTGAGATCGACTGTGAACTGATTGACGTGGTCTATTCCGACACCGATGTCGTGACGCTCGGCGGTGGTTCGCACTCCGGGCGTTCGATGCGTCATGCTGGCGTGGTCATCGGGCAAGCCTGTGCGGGTGTGATTGAGCAGTGCATTGAGCTTGCAGCGCAAGCTTTCGAGGTCACCTCCGACACACTCCAGTATGAAGATGGTGTTGTGAGCGTACCCGGAACAGACCTGGCCAAAACCCTGTTTGAGCTGGCAGGCCAAACGGAGACAGGTTCGCTTTTCGTGCGCAGAACCAACGAAATGCACGAGCCTGTCTTTCCCAATGGTGCGGCGGCCTGTGAGGTAGAAATTGATCCCGAAACCGGTCATTCGAAAATCACCCGCTACGCGTGTATTGACGATGTTGGACGAGCGATCAATCCGTTGATCCTCCACGGCCAGGCCCACGGTGCAATCGTCCAGGGAGTCGGTCAGGCCATGGGCGAAGAGGTTGTGCTCGATCAGAACAGCGGGCAGGTATTGACCGGCTCATTCATGGACTACCAAATGCCGCGGGCCATGGATTTTCCGATGTTTGATACGGTGATCAAGGAAGTGTTGTCGCCAACGAATCCGCTCGGTGTCAAGGCCGGTGGCGAAGGCGGAACGACGCCATCGCTTGCGGTGTATGTGTCGGCCGTCGTTGACGCTCTGAAACCATTCGGCGTGACAGATCTCACGATGCCGGTCACCGCGCATTCTATATACAGGGCGATTGCACAATCGCATTTGCCTCCACACGAAACCTGAGCAAAAATCCGTGCCCCACAGGTGGTCGACTAATAACTTAACGAGCGACGAATAATCTGATGAGCCAGTCACTTCGCGTAATTGCATTTCCCGGCGCCCCCAACTTGCCAATTTTCGTTGCGCGAGAGCTGGGTTTTTTTGCCGCTAACGGTCTTGAGCTTGAGTTCGAGACAACCCCGAGTTCGGTGTACCAGTTTGAGCAGCTTGCGGCGAATAACTTTGATATCGGAATGACTGCATTCGATAACATCGTTGCGTATCGCGAAGGGCAGGGAGCTGTGAATTTGGACAACGACAGCGACTTCTATGCGGTTATGGGCGCAACCCAGATCGAGTTGAGTTTTGTCGTTGCTCCCGAGATTCAAAGCTATGCTGACCTTAAGGGAAAGACGCTCGCGCTTGATGCCCTGGCTACCGGTTTCGCTTTTGTGTTGTACGAGATGCTGGAGAAAAATGACATCGCTTTATCTGATATCGAAATGGTGGCCGTTGGTTCAACGCCTGACCGATGGATGTCGGTTAAAGACGGTACGCACGCAGGTACTTTGACTATCGAGCCTTTCACCAGTCTTGCCAGAGCTGCAGGGTTCAACGTTCTCGACGTCAGTTCCAGCGTAGTTGATGCGTATCAGGGTGGCATCGTTGCTACCAGTGAACGATTTCTGAAGGACAGGTCTGAAAATCTCGAGGCCTGGATTGCCGGATATCTGGCGGGGCTTCACTGGACGCTTGATCCGGTGAACTACGACGAGGCGAAAAAAATCCTTCTGGCGAATATGCCAGCGATCAAACCACCGGTGGCCGACGCGGTGATGGCCAGTGTCCTCTCGCCGGCGTCGGGACTTACGCCGGATGGCGCAATCCTCAGAGACGGCATTGAAACGGTGCTCAGGCTGCGGTCGAAATATGGCAGTGGCGGTGAGTTGAGTGATATCGACAGGTATCTTGATCTGTCAGCCTATCAAAACGTCACCATGCCCTCGGACTGAGTGACGGGTGATTTACCCGTCATCGATTGCGACCACATCGGATTCAACGTCGGCTCAGTACATCATGCAGCGCGCTGGCGATAGTTTCCGGTACTTCGATGGGGGTGTAGTGACGCGCGCTTTTGATTACTTCAATCGTGGAGTCGGAAATTTCCGCGTGCATCGCCTCGGCCATCTCAACCGGGGTTGCGTAGTCTTCTTCGCCGACCAGGATGGCGACCGGGAAGTTGAAACCTGACAGAACGCTGCGGCTGTCGCATGTTCCCAGCATTCGGCAGGTCGCGAGGTAGGGTTCCGCGTCGTTTTTAAGGAAGACGGCGAGGGACTCCTCCACCAGACCAGGATTCGCATCAATAAACGCGTCGCTGAACCAGCGCTTTTTCTGAAAACCGATCAGAGCCTCCATGCCGCCGGCCACCGCTTTCTGACCGCGATCTTCCCACGGCACAATCGCGTCTTCACCGTACCAGGCGGTCGTGTCGATGAGACCAAGTCCGTCGACCAGTTCCGGGTATTTGCCGGCAAATGCAAGCGTCACACAGCCTCCCATGGAAGCGCCGGCCACCACGGCACTGGTCCATCGCGCTTCAGAAAAAACCGCACTCAGATCATCGGCGAAGAGTTCAGTCGTATAGGGGCCTGCGGGCTTGTCGGACCGTCCATGGCCGCGCGCGTCGATAGCAATGACTTCGATATTTTCATCCAGCGCGTCGACGACGCCGTCCCAGAACGTGTGGTCCATGGCCAGTGAATGCAGCAGCGCGACGCGACGATTGGTCTCACCGTTCGCGGCGTAGTGCGCGAAAGAAATTTTCGCGCCGTCCGCGCTCACAGCCTGCTTCAGATTTTTGTGACGTTGACTCAACGGTTTGGCTCCAGCAGAAGACTTGTGGGCAGATTGTCGCGCGCCTCGCCAGCGACATCGAGGTTCGCGCGTCTTGTCCCGACAGTTGAACCGCCAGCGTGTTTGCCAGATGGATTGAGACATCGATCGGGCATGACGTCTCGGTATGGTTGTCGTTTGAACAGCTCTGGCGACTCAGGCGAGCTTTTCGCGGCGGTGCGCGCAGGGCAGTTTGACTACAACTAATTTGCACACGAGGAGTCGTTGATGAAAGTTGGATTTATCGGCCTTGGAATAATGGGAAGCCGGTTTGCGACAAACCTGCTGAAGAAGGAGTTTCCGGGCGGTCGTCTCGATCTGATCGTTCACGATCTGTCGGCGCAAGCCGCCAGCGAGCACCTGGCGGCGGGAGCCACCTGGGGCAGCAGTCCGCGGGAGCTCGCCGAGCAGTGTGATGTCATCCTTACATCGTTGCCCGGGCCCGCTGAAGTTGAGTCAGTGTGCCTGGACGAGCCCGATGGTTTGCTTGCGGCAATGGCGCCGGGAAAAGTTCTGTTCGATCTCTCGACCAACTCGCCAACCCGTGTTCGTGAGCTTCACGCGGAATTTGAGAAAAAGGGCGTGCACTTTCTCGACGCGCCGGTCAGCGGTGGGCCTGCGGGAGCCGCTTCCGGCAAGCTTGCAATCTGGGTAGGTGGCGACAAAAAAGTGTTTGACGCCTGGCGTGGCCCTCTTGACGTACTGGGTGATCAGGTTCGGTACATTGGCGACATCGGCGCCGGGTCTGTTGCAAAGCTGGTGCACAATGCGTCGGGATACGCCATTCAGACAGCGCTGGCGGAAATTTTCTCGGTCGGCGTGAAGGCGGGCGTTGAACCCGTTGCGTTGTGGGAGGCTGTTCGACAGGGCGCTCACGGTCGTGCAAGAACATTCGAAAAACTGGGTGAGCATTTTCTGGTCAACAAATACGATCCTCCAAATTTTGCACTCAAGCTCGCATTCAAGGATGTATCTCTCGCCGCCGAACTCGGCCGCGACATGGGTGTACCGATGCGATCACTTTCACTCACTCACGCCGACATGACCGAGGCCCTGGGTCGCGGCTGGGCTGACCGGGATTCCCGGTCACCGATGTTGCTGCAGCTGGAACGCGCCGGCATTGAAATCAGTGCTGATCCGCAAGCGGTAAAAAAGGTTGTCGAGTCCGACAAACAATAGTTCTGTCGAGCGCGACCACATCCAGGATCACATCTGAAGTGGCTCTGAGCCGACGGCCAGACGACCGCTGATTTCGTCGCCTGCAGTTCAAATTGCTGCCGGGTGCGACAGAATTGGCCGTCTGGCAATTGTCGTGAAGTTTGCTGGAAAACGTCCGGTATACTGCGCCGTACAAGCGCAGACCGGACTCGTATGAAGCATTTTAACTCTCTTGTTGCAGCTGTAACTTTCGCCGTTACGTTTGGCGTATTCACGACTTCGACAGCGTTGGCGCAAAGCAAGTTCGATTCGGTGAACGAACATGCTATCGCCGCGATTGACGTCAAAAGTGGTTTCTCCAACGACGGCACGATGAGTGTTGCGCTCGAAAGTCTGGCCGATGCGCCAGTCTCTGACGCGGCGCGCGCGACTGTTGATTTTGTTCTGAATTTTCGCCGGACCCGAAACCTCCCCGCCAACGACTTCTATACGTACGAGCTGGTACAGGAACTCGCGAAGCAGGACGTTCTTCTGATGGACCCGGGCTATCGCAACGGCCCACTGTTTCAGGAAATTGTAGATCGACGCCCGCTGGTACCGTCCGGCGTCAGAGCGCTGCGCGACCTGTTTAACGACCCTGAACTTGAACCGGATCTTGTTCTTTACGTTGCCGACACCCGCTGCGGGCAGCGACGTCTGGCCGGCCTGACCATAGCCGGCGTCGCCACCGTCTGTGGCGCCGCGGTTGGCACGTCCGAGGACGATGACCCGCGCAGTCACCAGGTTGCCGTTCACGAAGCCGCTCACAGCGTGATCTTCAATCGCTATCACCGGTTTCGAGGTTATTCGGACCTGGTGGAAGCGGCGCAGAGCATCTTTGGCGATCTTCCTGTTCACGGAACCCTGCACATCAACGAATTCTTTGGCCTGGCGGCGGAAATTCTCGCCGCAGATGAAACCGTCTGGAAACATACGCTGACCGATTTGCTGCAGACCGAATTGCATTTGCCGGTTTATCTCCCTGAGTTCGTTGCCTCCCGGGAACACCAGCACTCTCTCGGTTACGCTGTGTTTTACAAGACCGTAAGAGCGCTTGAGGAACAATGGGGTGTCAAAGGCGAGGACGATATAAAGACGCTGGTTGGCGATGCCTATGACGGCCCACGCAGTGTTGATCACTTTAAGATGCGCACGCGTGCCGAGCGATATGTTGAACTCAATATCGATGAGAAATGGCAAAAGGCCATCATCGATGCCTATCGCGAAACCGCTCATTCCCTCGTCGCATGGCTCGAAGACAACGCACCGGACCCGCGCATCTATGAAGGAGATCAGCTGTACGCCCAGGGCGACGGCATCGGTGCGGTTAAAGCCTGGAGCGCCGTTGAAGGGCAGGCGCAGGGTGAAGCCTACAACAGCATTCGGTCCGTATACGCGTGGGGTGGTCGTGGCGTAACGGCTGACGCCGACGAGTCGTTCAAGTGGTTGTGGGCGGCGATCAGGGCAGGCAGCGAGTCGGCGGCCATTTCGACCATCCATGCCGATCAGGCGAGGGTGCTGCCGAGTCTTGCGGCGATCGAAGACGCAATTCGACTGTACGGCGATTCGGTCGATCTTCTGATCGGTCGATCCCAGATGTTCGAGCGTCTGGGAATGTACGAAAAGGCGGAAGCTGATCTTGAACTTGTCAGAAGCCGCTTAGTCGGTGAACCCACGGGCATGAACACCCTGGGATACTTTCTCGCAGAAACTGACCGACGCATTCCCGAGGCGATCGAGATGCTTGAGGAAGCGAATGACCTGACCCAGGGTTACAGCCCGTACATCATGGACAGTCTTGGCTGGGCGCTGTTTCGGGGAGGCCAGCTGAAGGCCGCTCAGAAGTACCTTGAGGGGGCTCTGAAGCAGCTCAAAGACGACCAGGCGATCTCGGCGCATCTCGGTGAAGTCCTGTGGGAGCTCGGAAAGAAAGACGAGGCGCGAGAAGTCTGGCGCAAAGTTGATCGATCAACGCCCACGCCAAACTACGAAGAGCGCACCTTGCGGGAAACGATCTCGCGCTTGACGTCCAAAAGCGAGTAGATTCTCCTTTTCACGTATCTTCTTGAACACCGTATCAAGACTAATTTAGCCCGTCGCATTGACAGGGTGAGAGATCAAAATCATGAATGGAGCGCAAAGTCTGGTTCAGACTTTCGTCGACGCTGATATCGACGTCTGTTTTGCCAATCCAGGAACGTCCGAAATGCATTTTGTTGCGGCGCTCGACAGCGTTGGCGGCATGCGCTGCGTGCTCGGGCTGTTCGAAGGCGTTGTCACAGGGGCTGCAGACGGCTACGCACGCATGGCGGAAAAGCCTGCCGTCACCCTGCTGCACCTGGGACCCGGGTTTGGTAATGGTTTTGCCAATCTGCACAATGCGCGCAAGGCACAGACGGGCATGATTAACGTTGTTGGCGAGCATGCGACCTACCATCTTGAGCATGACGCGCCGCTCACGGCCGACATCGAGGGTATCGCCGGTCCCGTCTCGGACTGGATGCGCTACTCGCGTTCATCTGACGACATCGCAGCCGATGGCGCCGCAGCGGTTGCTGCTGCGAGCACCCACCCTGGACAGATAGCAACACTCATCCTGCCGGCCAACACGGCCTGGGGCGACGCGTCTGGCCCAGCGCCGATGCCCGAGCGCGCCGCGACACCCAGAGTACCGGGTGAGCGAATTGACGAGATCGCCAAAATCCTGAAAAGCGGCGAACCTACCGCGCTGATACTTGCAGGCAACGTGGTGCGCGAAGAGTCTCTCGCCGTCGCGAGTCAGATCTGTGAAGCGACGGGCGCTTCAATGTTTGGTTCAACCTCCCACGCGCGCCTGCAAAGAGGTGCAGGCCGAGCGCCGATGCAGCCTCTGCCGTTTGCGGTAGACCTGGCGGTCCCCATTCTGAAGGACTTTAAAAACCTGATTCTGGTTGGTGCCAAACCACCGGTGGCGTTTTTTGCTTATCCGGGCAAGCCCAGTACATTATGGCCGGAAGACTGCGAACTGCATCGACTGTCTGAACACGATGAAGACGGCGTACTTGCGCTCGAAGATCTGCGAACGGCCGTCAACGCAACTTCGGTTTCTCCAATTCTGCATGCGTCTGTATTACCGGATATGCCCGGTGACGAGACGTTAAGCGTTGACAACGTTTCTCGCGTCATCGCAAACCATCTGCCTGAAAACGTTATCGTCGCCGAAGAAGCAATCACGTCCGGTCGCGCGATGCATCACATGATGGTTGGCGCAGCCCAGCACGACTGGCTGCAGATCTGCGGTGGGGCGATTGGCGACGGCATTCCGCTGGCAATCGGCGCTGCCGTTGCCTGTCCGGATCGCAAGGTATTGGCGCTGCAGGCAGATGGCAGCGGTATGTACACGATTCAGGGATTGTGGACCCAGGCTCGCGAAAATCTTGATATCACCACGATCGTTTTCTCGAATCGTGCGTACCAGATTTTGAAAGGTGAGTTGAAGAACGTCGGGGTTGATTCACCAGCGCAAAGCACGATCGACATGCTGGAGCTGAACAGGCCGGATATCGATTGGGTGAAGATCGCCCAGGGGCAGGGTGTTGAAGCCGCACGGGCGACCACGGTTACAGAACTGGTGCGCGAAATGAAAAGAGGACTGGCGAGCGAGGGTCCGTATCTCATTGAAGCGGTGATGTAGTTTTGTCCTGTTCGGTAGCCGGTTTTCTGTACCAGTAGTTGCAAAGTCGTTTGGAGAAAACAGCAAACGGGATCAGGATCAGAATCGTGTACCAGAGAAGCTGGCGTTTGCTGTACCAGTCGAGCTTTCGATTTGATGTTTCGATCCGGGGTTCGTCAATGACGATGAACCCGAGATTGCGACGTTTCCCCCATTTGCTGATCGAGCGCGAGAACCAGACTTCCTCGCTCGCGTAGACGCGTTCGCTAAAACCGCCTACCGCTTCAAAGGCGTCACGTCTGCAAAACACGAAGCAGCCGGCCGCGATGTGAAATTTGGGCGCAAACCAGTTCCATGCCTGCAGTAATTTTTCAACGACCGGGCCCGTAGGAGCGTCGAAGAGAACACGTACACCGCCGCCCACGCAGGTGTCTGACTCCAGATGTTCAAGAGCTTTGCCGAGAAGCTCCGCACTCAGTTCCGTATCCGCGTCGAGAAATACGATGTAGCGTCCGCGGGCGATTCTGGCGCCGGCGTTTCGCGCGCGTGATATCTGGTTGTGTGATTCAAACGCTACCCGGGCCCCATGGGTTCGCGCGATCTCGGCGGTGCGATCGGTGGAGTTGTTGTCGGCAACTATCAGCTCGCCACGCAAAGGTTGAGCGTCCATGGCGGTCCTGGCCGAGCGCATCGTAGCGTCAATGAAGTCTTCTTCATTGAATGCCGGGATGACCAGCGAATAGTCGATGTTGTCTGGCGTAGTAATTGTTTTGATCCTTTTCTTCTCGGGCGAATCAGTTCGAACGGTCACTGGGTGGTTTTACGCTCAGGAGATAGACACAGACCACCGCAATAAACCCCGAGAATACGCCTAACGTCAGCTGGTAGCTTGATGTGAGCGCGAGTAACCCACCGAAAAGGATAGGACCAAAGACAAGTCCAACCGAACTGAAAAACTGACTTGCGCCCGCGGTTTCCGCAACTTTTCCCCGGGGTGAAAGGCGCGCGAGTTCAGCATAGAACAAGCCTACCCAGCCGTTGGCGGTTGCACCCGCTGCGATCACAACCGCGTAGATCATTCCCAGGGACCAGCCGCTTTCGAATTGTCCTGCCCCGATCAGTGCGAGGGAAAGAACGCCGCACAGAGCTGCGAGAATCAACCTCGCGTTGGCGAGACGGTCGGCAAAGAATCCCAGAATGATTCGAGAAGTAATTCCGGACAGGTGCAATGCGGAAAAGACAAGGCCCGCCGCCGCTTCAGACAGGCCCACCTCACGCCACAGATAAACAACAAGATATGTCGCCAGTCCCATCTGGGCGCCCGCAAGACACACACCCGCAATCGTGATGCTGCGAATCGCAGAGTCGCGCATGACGTGAACAACCGAAGACAGGGTGTCAGTCAAGCTGAAAGCGGCGGCCTCTACGTGGGTTTCGCGTTTACCCATGCGACCGATGGGTGACAGCGCAATAAGTATCAGGCCGGCAACAGGAATCACGAGGACAGCAAGCTTCCAGTTCCACGCGAGCATCAGTGGCGGCAGCACGGCGCCGGCGAGCATGCCGCCTGCGGGTGTCGAACACTGCTTTAACGAGAAGATAAAACTGCGGTGTTGTTCTGGCGTGACTCTGGAGAGGATGTGGGACCCGGTGGGATTCATGGGGCCGGACGCGATGCCGTAAAAAATAGCGGCTGCAATTGCCGCCAGGGGTGTCTGGAACAGTAGCGCCAGTGTGCCAATGCCCGCCATCGTAACCAGCATGACAAACACGCCGCTGGCTCCCATACGCCGGATCAGGTCGCCCACAAGAAGTCCGGTAAACATGCTGACGCCGTAGACTATGGCAACGTAAAAACCAACTGACTCCGGGTCTATGCCCAGGTCCTTCGCGGCAGCCGGTATGATTACGGGAAGGGCGTAGATCGCCATCGTAATTACCGATTGCATCAGGAATATGGCAATGAGGGGGCGGACCACGCTTGCATTCATGAGATCGTGGGTAACCCGGGCGGGTCAGATTGAGAAAGTGGCATCAGAAAATTGATGGAACGGGTGGGTTTGGTTTGCCAGGAGTGGAGTCTAACTGGCGTAGTCGAATTGGACGAGCACAACTGCCGGGCGCACGAGAAGGTTCGACGCCCGGAACCGGCGTCCCGGATGACAGGGTCGGTCATAAGTCAGTCATAAATCGACTCGGGGCCGGCCAACGATCTGGATGTGCATTGCCCGCAAAGGAGCGTGTTCAAAGATGAGCAAGACGAATTCAGAAAACAAACAGTTTATCGATCTCAGCTACCAGTGGACCGAGACCACGACAACCGAAGAGGTCAGAGATGCCTACAATCTCTGGGCGGCAAGTTACGACGAAAATTTGATCAAGGATCTTGACTACGTGATGCCCTCGCGCGCCGCCGATACCCTGGCCGGCGCCGTCGCCGATCGTGCTGTCACGATTCTCGACGTCGGTTGTGGCACCGGACTGTCCGGTGCGGCGCTCACTCGCGTTGGTTTTACGACGATCGATGGCTGCGATATCAGTACCGAAATGCTCAAACGCGCCGGCGAGCTCAATATATATGGAAATCTGATGGAAGCCAACCTCGTCGCGCCGCCCATCGCCGTTGAAAGCGGCGCGTATGATGCCGCGACGGCGGTTGGAGTGTTTTCCCATGGTCATCTGGATGTTGACGCGACCGAAGAGGTCATTCGTGTCGTCAAGCCGGGCGGCACTGTCGTCATGACGACCAACGATCACTTTGAAGACGACGGCAAGATGCAAAGAAAACTGAATCAGCTTGAGCAGCGCGGGCTCATAAAGATGCTCAGCGCTGAACACGGCGAACACCTGAAGGCCAAAAATATTGGCGGTTGGGTATTTCTGATGGAGAAACTCTAAGTCATGTCTGATCCGCTTTTACAGCCTCTGCAAATCAACAAGCTGACCGTTCGCAACAGAATCGTCGAAACTGCGCACTGTCCTTCTTATGCTGAAGACGGCATGCCCAAAGAACGCTATCAGCTTTATCACGAGGAAAAGGCCAAGGGTGGTATCGGCCTTGTCATGTTCGGCGGATCGTCGTGCGTCGGTCCAGACTCACCATCAGTCTTTGGCCAGCTCAATGTCGGAGTCGATGACGTGATTCCCTGGCTGACTCAGTTCAGTGACCGAATTCACCAGCATGACTGCGGAATTATCTGTCAGATTTCGCACCTTGGCCGGCGAACAACCTGGAATGTAGCCGACTGGCTTCCTGTGGTTGGGGCGTCAAGGGTCCGCGAGCCTGCGCATCGCGGTTTTCCAAAGGTCATGGACAAAGCTGACATCGCACGCGTTCGTGGCTACTACGTCAAAGCGGCACTGAGGTGTAAAGAAGGCGGTCTTGATGGCGTTGAGATCATGCAGAACGGTCATCTTCCCGGACAGTTTCTCGCGCCCGATACTAACCTTCGCACCGACGAATACGGTGGGTCGCTGGAGAATCGCGGTCGCTTTATCCGGGAAATCTTTGACGCCGTGCGAGAGGCTGTAGGGCCAGATTTTATCGTTGGCTCACGCGTCGACATGGACAGCGCGCAACCCGGCGGTCTTGAGCCAAGCGAAGCCCTCGAACACCTCAAGGCGGTTGAAGGCATGGAGGTGCTCGACTACCTCAATCTGTACATGGGTCGGGCCGATACCGAATGGCTGCTTGCGACCTATCAGGTGCCATCCATGTTCCAGAAGCTTGCGCCGTTTTTGCAGGCTGCCGGAGCGTTTAAACAACAGCTGACGTTACCGATTCTTCACGCGACCAGAATCGCAGATCTCGCAACGGCAAGATTCGCGGTCGAAGAGGGGTTACTTGATCTTGTGGGGATGACGCGTGCGCATATCGCGGACCCGCACCTGGTTAACAAACTGAAGTCTGGCAACGAACACCGGATTCGTACCTGCGTTGGAGCGGGCTATTGCATAGATCGCATCTACGGTGAGGGTGAAGCCCTGTGTATTCAGAACGTTGCGACAGGCCGCGAGAAGACGATTCCTCACCTGACCGAAAAGTCGAGTAAGCCGGGGCGCAAGGTTGTGGTCGTTGGCGGCGGGCCGGCGGGGCTCGAGGCGGCAAGGGTGTCGGCCGAGCGCGGACATAACGTCGTGCTGTTCGAGGCAAGTGCCGAACTCGGTGGGCAGGTGCGAATTGCCGCCAAAGCAGATGTTCGCAAAGACATCGTCGGCATCGCCGACTGGCTCGCTTCGGAAGTCGAGTTGCTGGGCGTTGATATTCGCTGGAACACCATGGCCGATACCGAGATGATTCTGGCCGAGAGTCCGGACATCGTATACATCGCAACCGGTGGCGTACCTGACACAGACCTCGTGCCCGGCGGCGAGCATTGCATCAGCACATGGGATGTGCTGACGGGCAGCGTAAGGCTTGAGGGAACCGTTTTGATGTACGACGATCTTGGTCAGCACCAGGCAGCGTCGACGGTTAATTTCATGTCCGACCGCGGTATCGAGGTCGAGCTCGTCACGCCGGATCGACATGCCTGTGCCGAAATGGGGGGAACCAACTACCCGATGTACACGGCGAAATTTCATGAAGCCGGTGTGACCATCACACCTGACTTCAGGCTCACTCGAATTGAGAGAACGGATGCCGGTCTCAAAGCGAGCTTTGTCAGTGACTCAGGGGGAGCACAGGCCCAGCGTTTAGCGGATCATATTGTCGTTGAGCATGGAACACTGCCACTGGAAGAGGTGTATCTGTCGTTACGAACACATTCGAACAACGACGGGGTCACCGACTACGACGCGCTCCTTGCAGAGCAGCCGCAGCCGGAGGTGGGGAGCCAGGGATTCAGTCTGTTTCGTGTCGGTGACTGCGTCGCCAGTCGCAACATTCATGCAGCCATTCTGGATTCACGGCGAATCGCCCAGCACCTGTAGAGGCCGGTAGGAACTATTGAACGGGTCCGGCCTGTCGGGTGTCGACGCCGCGACCCATTCGCTTCGCCGCGAATATTCCCGGTATCGCCAGAATCAGACAGGTCACAAATATGGCGACGGCGGCACGATGAGCGGTGGTGGGGTCTATGCTGTCGGCAATCCCCGAGGCGTTGGCAACGATGCCCATAAGCGCTGCACCAATTGCATAACCCAGTCGGTGCACCGTATACATCGACGACGCAACTCGTTCTCTGTCGTCCTCGGCGGCCGCGCGCGTGCTCTGTCTGATAATGAACGTCCAGGACATGCCAAATCCAGCGCCTTCGAGGAAAGCAAACACCGCGATAAGCCAGACGGGTCCGTTTGGCATGCTCCACAACAAGCCGAGGATACTCACGACCAGCGTAGCCGCGCCCGCCTTGATCCAGAACCCGTCGCGTTTTTCCCGGGTGTTGGATGTCACAATTGCCATGATCGACCAGCCCACGGACGATAGCGCGATCACGTAGCCGGCGGCTAACGCGGAAGTTCCATGCAGCACTCCCATGAAGATCGGGCCGTAGACCGACAGAGCGATGGTTGCGATTGCGAACATGATGACAAGAGCGTTTGCGGATCCGTTCACTGTTCGCAGATCCATCGGATTGCGCGGCAACAGGCGATGAGCCTCGCGCTTTGTGTCCAGACGAACAAAGAGCCACAGCATCATCACGCCCGTGATCAGCAAAATTGATGAGCGAACTGGCGACACGTTGATGCCGGCGGATGCGATTGCCACAACTGCCATCGCAAGGATGAGCAGTCTCAGCTTGGGGAACGTCGTGTCTTTGTCAGTTTCGCGAATATCTCGTTTTCGAAAAGACACGTAGATCAAAGCGGCGTATACGAGTGCCTGCACGGCAAAGAAAATGAACGCCCCGCGCCAGAAGCCCCTCTCGGCAAAAAAACCACCGACCAGAGGCCCGGTGAAAGCCGAAATTCCCCACACCAGTGAAATGCAGGCTATTCCTTTCGCGATCAGACGGTCAGGCAGCAGGCCGACAATCGTAATAAACGACAGCGCGACCAGACCTCCGCCGCCAAAGCCCTGCATGAGGCGCCCAAGAAGCATGATCCCCATGTTCGGGGCTAAAGCGCTGATTGCGCAACCGGACAGATAGATCAGTGCGGCCAGCACCATCGAATGACGCACGCCATACTTGACGGTCACGAGACCGCTCGCGGCGCCGGCGACGATGGAACCAATCTCGTAAAGAGCGAAACTCCAGGCAACAAATCCGGCGCCACCGATGTCGGCGACGATCGATGGCATGGCTGTGGCAACCATCAGAGCATCGGCCGCGTGCAGCCAGACCCCGAGACAGATCAGCATCAACGTTCCGAAGTATCCCGAATTGACTACCTCGATCCAGCCAGCGGATGCCTCTGAGTTCGTATCGTCTATCGCCATCACGCGATCATAGCGAATGGGCGTCACGGGTATTCACCAATCTGCGGATTGGTGTGAGTCATGATTGTGCTTGACGTGCGATTCTCGTCGTTTCTGGAACAGTCAAGGACAGTTTAATGATCGAATGTCAGGTTGGAGTCGGCGTCTATGATCGAACGCTGCCACTGATGGCCGGCGTTGTGGATATCGACGGCGTCAACGCAAACTATGATATCGCTCCTCTGGAAGAACTTTTCGCGCGAGCGTTCGATGAAGAGGCGTTCGACATCGCCGAGATTTCGTTCAGCAATTTCATGTACCTGACCGCCGTTGGCGAGTGTCCGTACGTTGGTTTACCAGTTTTTCCATCACGATCGTTCAGGCATTCGGCAATTTACGTACGTACAGATCGTGGCATCAACGAGCCTTCAGATCTAAGAGGTCGACGTGTTGGCGTGCGCGAATACTCCATGACCGCCGCACTGGTTGCTCGGGGGCTACTTGAGGATGAGTATGGCGTGCGTTCACAGGACATCCACTGGCTGTACGGTCCCGCCGACGAAACTGATTCTCAACCTATCGCCCGCATGTTGCCGGATGGGGTGGAGCTCTCGTTGATCGACAAAACCAAAAACCTGTCCGACATGCTCAAGGCAGGGGAAATCGATGCGATGGTTGCCTACAAGCCACCGAAGATAGATCTGGGACCTTCGACAAATGTCGAGCGTCTGTTCGGCGATTATCCGGCGATGGAAGTCGACTACGCAAAGCGCACTGGCATATTTCCAATCATGCATCTCGTTGGTGTAAGACGCGATCTCGCTTACGGGACGCCGGGTCTATGCAAAAAGATCTGCGACGGATTCGAAAAGGCGCGACGCTACGCGATGGAGCGGATTCGCGAAGACCAGGCGCCCTTCACGGTTTTGCCCTGGGGCAGCGTTGAGGCGAATCGATCGCTGACGGTGTTGGGAGATGACTACTGGACCTATGGTGTTGCCAGTAACCGCAAAGACCTTGAGGCGCTCTGTCGATATTCCTTTAATCAGGGAATCTCGCCGCGACAGATCAGCTGTGACGAACTGTTTTTTCCAGAGACTCTGGACTGGGATCCCCGGGGAGTCGTGTAATGGCGGGAGGTCCACTCCAGGGAGTACGAGTTATCGACATGACGTCAGTTGTGGTGGGGCCGATCTGTACTCGCACACTCGCAGATCAGGGCGCCGACGTCATCAAGGTTGAATCGGCGACCGGAGATTTGCTGCGTACCATGGCGCGCGGCGCGAAAAATCCGGGTATGTCGGGAAAGTTCATGAACCTCAATCGCAACAAGCGTTCGATTGCTCTCGACATCAAGACGCCTGAGGGCAACGAAGCCATACTGAAGTTGCTGTCCGGGGCTGACGTGTTTGTCACCAACGTTCGACCCACGGCGCTGGAGCGTGCGGGCCTTGACTATGCGTCCCTGGCGAAGATCAATCCCAAACTCGTCTACTGCGGAATCGTCGCGTTTGGCAGCGGCGGTCGTTACTTCAACCAGCCAGCCTACGATCCGATTATTCAGAGTCTTTCAGGTGTCGCCGGAACGTTCGAGGAAGCGCGAGGAGAGCCGGATTTTGTGCATATGGTGATGACCGATCATGTGACCGGCATCATCGCTGCACAAAATGTCGGATTTGCTCTGTTCAGGCGCGAAAAGACCGGTCAGGGTGAGTACATAGAGACACCGATGCTGGAGAACATGGCATCTTTTGTGACCACCGAACATCTGGGTGCGGCGACGTTTATCCCGGCCGTTGGTCCTTCAGGCGACAATCGTCTGTTGGCGAGTGAATACAGACCCGCACCAACCAAAGACGGCTACATCACCATCAGTCCCAACACAGATGCACAGGCGTTCGCATTTTTTGAGTGCATTGGACAACCGTCGCTGAAAGACGATCCCCGGTTCAGCTCCGCCGCTGCTCGCACGGAAAATGCCGACGACTATTTTCAGGTGCGAACTCAGGGCCTCGCCGAAAAGACCACGGATGAGTGGATAGAGATTTTTGCCGCGGCGGACAT
>CALHMG010000354.1 GCA_938034705.1 uncultured Gammaproteobacteria bacterium | reverse complement strand
ACCAATTCGCCAGACCTTGTCATCGGGTCGAAGGCAATCGCTGACGTATTCA
Organism: uncultured Gammaproteobacteria bacterium; assembly: GCA_938034705.1. Lineage (GTDB taxonomy): Bacteria > Pseudomonadota > Gammaproteobacteria > Arenicellales > CALHMG01 > CALHMG01. The sequence goes on along the minus strand of CALHMG010000354.1, from coordinate 3,233 downwards.
TACATCCTGTTTAATAAGGCGTCACCGACGCTGTGCCCGTAACGGAAGTTGATATCACGAAAACCGTTGATGTCCATGATCACCACCGCGACTGGCAGCGCATCTGCGTCGCGTGACGCCAGAGTGGCCACAACCGATTCGATAAACTGCTGGCGCTCGATCGCGGGTACCGCCGGCGATACGATTGCGGGCTGTTTCCTCACGATCGGTTCGTCGATGGCGAGTTCGGCAAGTTGTTTAACGGGCGGCGCAGCAATGGTCATAGCGATGCTCAGACAAAGAAGTCTCTGGGATCCATTCCGAATTCCTTGGGGTCAACGACGCGCAGAATTCGACTCGGTATCGACGGATCTCCAAGCTGCTGGGCCGCGAGATCTACGGTGGGTGACGTTGGTAATTTCCGACCTTTGGGATCGAGAAGAACCATTACCTTCGGCTTTAACTGCTTGATCTGGTTTCTGCCGATCACAACGCCGACATGCAGAGTGTTTAGCTCCACGAAACTGCCGACCGGAAATACACCGACGCACTGGATCAGGTTCTCGATCATCGCCTTTGGAAAAAGCTTGTCGCGCATCTGATAGAGCTCGCCGAGAGCCTCGTAGGAGTTCAGGGCAGGGCGGTAGGGTCGGCGATTGGTCATCGCCTCGTACGTGTCAGCCATGCCGGCGATGACCGCGAACGGACTGATAGCGTCGCCCTGCAGGCCGTCCGGGTAACCCGTTCCGTCAAATCGCTCATGATGATGTTTGACGATATTGATCGAGTTCTGCGGAAAATCAGGAGATGACGCCAGGAGATTCAGTGACAGATCGACGTGGCGACTGATCGTAAATCGTTCGGACTCGGTCAGGTCGTCGGCTTTTTCGAGTAGCTCGGTGGGTATGCGCAGTTTGCCAACATCCTGCAATAAAGCGCCAACGCCAAGATCGTGCATTGCATCTACGGGTAGTCCGAGGTGACGTCCGATGGTCAGGGCCAGCACGCAAACGGCCATCGCGTGTGAGTAGGTGTAGCCGTCCTGCTGCTTCAGTCGTGTAAGCCAGCTGAGCGCATCGGGGTTTCTGACGACACTCTGTACCAGAGTCTCTACGTTCTTTTTTACCGCCGCGGCATCGATCTGTTCGCCGCCTTTGATGTCGTCGGCAACCTTCTGGAACACTGCTTCGGTATCCCCGATGATTTCACGAGCGGTCTCCAGCTCGATCTCTACCGGAACCAGATCCGGGTACACCACCTCGCCGGTCGAAGTGTCCTGCCCGTCGTTCCTGTCTTTTGCAACCGGAGACTGGCGATGTGCCGCAGGGCTGTCGCCCAGCGTGTCGCCCTTGACGGGATCGGGGCCGCCGTCACCCTCGTAACGCTGCTCACGGTAAAGAACCCGTGCTCGGTCTCCAGGTTCATTCGGTGCAGCTGCTGGTGTCCGACTTGATGAGTCGGACGTCTTTGCCTCAAGAGACAGGGCTTCAGGTGTTAATGCCGATCGTCCTGCATGGCTCGAAAGACTCAGGTCAACGTAGACAAACTTGCAGTGCTTTTTGATTTCACTGATGTCGGCGTCGCTCGCGATCGAGAACGCCTGCAGCTCGAAAGGCGGCTTGAACGGAACGTCCGACCAGTCGCGATCGAGCGCGGCCACATACATGCCGACTTGAAGCTTGTCTACAGGAACTTTCTGCGTCATCGAGGGATTTCCGGGAAGATCAACACCACCGGATTCCCGGCTACCGTCAGTATAGGCAGCCGCTGCTAGTCGGAGATTGGAATCGCCGTGAGTGGGAGAACCCCACAAGGGTTAGCTGGGACTTACTCCCGGCCGAGGCGAAGGTCGTGTGGACCTAGTCGAGAGACGGGTCGATCCGGTCGCGGGTGTCGGTCAGGTCGGTCTCGAATGTGTCCGGTTTTTTGCCGCCGATGAATCGACCGATCAGATAGAACAGAACAATTGCGCCGAGAATCGCGCCGCCTACTATGGCCCCGATCTGATTTTGACTGAGTCCCTCGTTGAGGACGACATAGGCGCCACCTGCAATCGCGCCCACGGGCAGGCCCAACAAAGACATCAATACGGCACGTCGATTCCTGGACCTTCGATCGGCGGCGCTGTCCTGCTCGTTCAACCAGGCTTCCAGCTGGGCCGGATTACCCGCGTTCGCTCCAGGCAACCCATTCATGGTGTCAGGTGAGGTTGGATTGGGCAGGGCCGCCTGAGGTTGTGATGGCGACGCGACTCCGGGCGACGGGTGCTGTGCATTGACAGTACCGTTAGCCATCGTGGCGATGGCTGTTGGAGGCGCACTGGTAATGCCACCGGGGCCCTGTATGGTCTGAATGACCGGTTGCGCCGGCCCGCCATTTTGACCTTGCGCCATTTCAACCGGCGTGACTGCCATATAAGGCGTCCCCGGAATCGGGTGCAGGGCAACGGGTCCCTGGGGGCCGTAGACAATACCGGCCGGTGCGACGGTCTGAGGCACCGGCTGGTTTTGTTCAGCCGGTTTACTTGGAGCAGGTCGCTTTGACAGTGAAGGAATGGGCAGCGGAGTCCCTGCGTTGCCTGCCCGACTGATGTCGACCGTTGGCTTTGGTTTCTCTGCCGGGGTATTTCTTGCCGGCGACTCGGCAGGTGCTGATTCGGTTTTTGTGTCAGGCGCGTTCTTTGCCTTCTGCTTCTCGCTTTGCTTCTTTTCCTTTGGCTCTCGTTTCGTCTGTGCTTTGCGAGGTTTCTTTTCTTTTTTCTTTTTTGCCGGCTTCGACGCCTTTTTTGACTCCGCCTTGGCGTCTTCGGTTGCCTGCTTTTCTACAAGCTCGTCGATAGACGGCTTGGATTTTTCGGCAATTTTCTTACGCGGTTTGTCGCTGGACTTGTTTTCAGATGGAACCGCGGTAGGTGCCGGCGCTTTGCGCAGCTCGTGCACTCGCGCGCTCTTGGGTTCCGGCGCTGCAACCGTCTCCTCGGGTGCAGGCTCTGCAGGCTCGGGTTGAAAGAAGCGCTCTTTGGCCTCTTCTTTCAGCGGCGTGACGTCGAGATTGCTCTGACTCTCCAGATCCCTCACGGCATTGCGATCAAATGCCCGGGCCGTCGCAGAAGCGGCGTTACCGACAGAAACCAGCGCAGGCTCAGTTCGCAACGGCGTATCGCCGCCTGGTTTCTTGCTCGAGTCACCCGGTCCGGCAGGTCCGGACTTGGCAGATGAATGGGGCTGTGGCGGCGCCAGATTTTCACCGTCCGG
>CALHMG010000353.1 GCA_938034705.1 uncultured Gammaproteobacteria bacterium | reverse complement strand
AAGCGGCGTAGGGGTCGTCGACGAGCAGCCGGTTGCCGTCGTAGCGGGACTCGTCCTGATCACGCAGCAGCACCGCACCGGCGGTGCAGTGGGACAGTTGCGGTGCAAGTTTTCTGTCGGCAAAGAACGTGATCGCCTCGGGACCCGCTCGTTCGATCGAATCAACGCATTCGACGCTCGACTCGGGATCGCCCACGATCCTGGCGTCGACCAGGGTTGCGAGTTCTGAGAGGCGCCGCGCCATCAACCTTTACGACCGGTTGCTGCCACGGAGTGCTACTGCCCGCCGTCGGCTCGCAGCTTCTCGAGCACCTGTTCGGTGATATCGATGCTGGGCGACGCGTAGACCGACTCCTGCAGGATGAGGTCATAACCTTCGGCCTTGGCGATTTCGACAATTGCTTTTGTCACGACTCGCTGCAGGTCGGCAAGTTCCTCGTTTCGACGGACGTTGTAGTCCTCCCGAAATTCCTGTCTCACACGCTTCAGGCGTCGCTGCTTCTCTCGAAGCGCTTCTTCCTTGGTGCGCTGGTCGTCTTCCTGCATGACCAGTGCATTCTTCTCCAACTCATCTTCGAGGTTTCGAATCTCGTCGCGAAGCTGTTTGATCTCGGAATCTCGTGGACCAAACTCCTCCTCGAGTTTTTTCAGCGCCTGCTCACCCTGGGGCGCCTGCTCGATCAAACGCACCGCATCAACATAGCCAAGCTTTACCGCGCCGGCAGCGACGGTCTCCTGAGCCTGTGCCGACAGAGAATGCCCGCCAAGCATCAGGACGGACAGCAAAATTGCACCCGTCAACGTTCGCAACCCTGACGGATGCGACCTCACGCGTCGACTTTCGACACCGGAAGAAAAATGGGTAGAGCTTTTTAAAAACACGTTTGCGTTAATTCCTGACAGCGGACAAATAAATAGCGGCTTGTTTCAATGAATCAAAGGAACTTTTCAACATGTGTACGAATCGCCCGACGACTACTTGAAGAAAGTACCCAGCGTCAGCTGCAGTCGTTCTTCGTTATCGCCCTCTTCGTCGTTAAGCGGAATACCGTAACTGATACTCAGCGGCCCAACCGGTGAGAACCAGTTGAATGCTACACCGGCAGAGAATCGAATATCGCTGAGGTCTGTACTCTCGTCCGGCCCGTACACCTGACCTGCATCGACAAACAGCGACAGACGCTTGTCTTTGCTGTCCTCGAGCCCCGGCACCGGAAAAATCAGCTCGGCGTTAGCGAGCAAACGTGTTGAGCCACCAATAGGCTCCGGCGTGTCGCCTGAATCGCGGGGGCCTAAGGAACGAGAATCAAATCCTCTGACCGTGCTGGGTCCGCCAGCGAAGAAGTTTTTGAAAAACGGCAGGTCTTCGGAGTCGCCGTAACCACCACCCCAGCCAATTTCACCACCGACCTTGAACACATATTTTTCGGTCAGCGACTTATACCAGGAGCCTCGAGCCGACACTTTCCAGTACTCGAGGTCACTGCCCGGGCCGCCAGCCTCAAGCGCCAGTCGACCAAAACGTCCCGAAGACGGGAAGAAGAAGTCGTCGCGCGAGTCGTGCGTCAGGTTAGCGGTGAGCTTGAGGTTGTCGTTCTTGGGGAACGCGTCAATAACCTGCTTGAATTCAGGCGGCGTTTCGTCCGTATTCTCAAGCTCAATTTTTTCGTACGCGACACCCCAGCTGAATGTGTTGAATTCGCTCAGGGGATAGCGATAGTCGACACCCGCCGTCAGCGTGTCCGCGATGTATTCCGCAGTCTGCGCCTCGGCCGAATCAACCTCACGGCGCGTAATGCTGAAACCGCGACTGACGCCGTCGATGGTGTGATACGGATCGCGGAAGCGCAGATCCAGCACCTTGGTGCTCTCGGAGTTGTCAAAACTCAGATTGAGTTCTTTACCGGTTCCAAACAGGTTGCGCTGAGCGACGTTGGCCTGCAGCAGCACACCGTCGGCGTCTGAATAACCCACACCGAAAAGAAAGCTGCCTGTTGAACGTTCCTGCACGGCAATTTCGACATCGACCTGGTCCACAGAACCAGCCACCGCCGGCGTCTCAATACGGACATCGTCAAAGTAGCCGAGCTTCTGCAAACGCACTCGCGATCGACGAATCGCCGACTCGGAATACCAGCCACCTTCGAGCTGACGCAACTCACGGCGAATCACTTCGTCTCGCGTGATCGTGTTGCCTGTCACGTTAATTCGACGCACGTAAACGCGCCGGCCGGGATCGACGACAAAGTTGAAAGAAACGCTCTGGCTTTCCTTCTCAATGGAAGGAACCGCGTTAACACTGGCAAACGCATAGCCGTCATCGGCAAGGCGGTTACGCAAGGCGGCGCGCGACTTGCTGACTTCCTTACGCGAAAAGACATCGCCCTTTTGCACCGTGACGAGTGTTTCAAGCTCGCTTACCGGCACCACGGTTTCACCAGCGAGTCGAACGTCGCTGATCGTATAACTTGGCCCTTCGGAAATCGCGAGCGTGACAAAAACGTCTTCGCGATCCGGGGTCACAGAAACCTGCGTCGACTCCACGAGAAAATCGAGGTAGCCGCGATCCTGATAGTAGCTGCGGACGTTTTCGAGATCGGCCTCAAGCTTCTGCTTTGAATAACGATCGCGCTTGCTCCAGAAGCGTCCAGCCCGGCGCTCGGCGAGCGAAAACTGTTTCAGCAGCTGCTTGTCGGTGAACACTTCGTTACCGATGATATTGATGCTGCGAATGCGTGCGACTTCGCCTTCGATGATGTCGAGCGTGACGGCGACACGGTTACGCTCAAGTGGCGTCACCGTCGGCTGAATATCGACAGCGTAGTAGCCGCGGGACAGATACAGGCTCGTCATGTCCTGGATCACGCGATCGAGCTTTGCCTGATCGAAGATGCGGCCGACCGCAAATTCACTTTGGCCCATGCCGTCTTTGAGAACCTCGTCATCGAATTCCTTGTTGCCGATGACGTCAAGCTGCGCGACTGACGGACGCTCGACAACGTTGATGACGAGAACCTCGCCTTCGCGATCGAGCTGAACGTCCTTGAACAGACCTGTTGCGAAAAGCGACTTGATCGCTTCCTGCGCAGACGCGTCGTTGACGGTATCGCCGACACGCAACGGCAGGTAGTTGAAAATGGTGCCAGCCGACAGACGCTGCAGACCGTCGACGCGAATATCGGCAATAGTGAATTCGTCAATGGCGAACGCGGACTGCGCCAGCAGCAGTGTGCCGGCAAGTGCGCTTGCGATCGCGGTGCGCAGGCAGCTGGTCCTGGCTGTACGCGAGTCGGGTCCCGATATTCCTGTCATTAGATTTTAAGCCCGATCGTTGCCGATCGCTCCTGTCATGTTCGCCCGGACGAATCGGGCGTTCGCACATCAGGATCGCAGGAACAAACACACGGCCCGCTCATTCGAGGTCAACGAATAATTAGCGAATAATTATCGTGAGCCCGGTGTGATCGGCGCCATCGCGTCATCTTTCCAGCCAGTTCCTGATGCACCCTCCTTTGCAAACCTCATCGGGATTCACACCCTCAAAGCCTTGCGGCACCAGTCATTATCTAATCTAAGTATCTTAAAAAAACACGCCTACTGAAGCAGTCGCCAGATATCGTTATAAAAGGCCAGACACATCAGCGCGCCGAGCAGAAGGATACCAATTTGCTGCCCCCATATCAGCACCTCGTCCGATAACGGGCTGCCCTTGACGGCCTCGATCAAGTAGTACATGAGGTGTCCACCATCCAACACCGGAATAGGCAAAAGATTAAGGATTCCAAGGCTGATACTGACCACAGCGAGAAAGTTCAGGAAGCTGTCGATGCCAATTTGAGCAGTTTGACCCGCGTAGCGCGCAATGGTCACCGGACCGCTGATGTTCTTGGGCGAAACCTCAAGCTTGAGCATCCGCCAGAGCATGGCGACCGAAAGCTTGGACATCAGCCAGGTGTTCTCAACACCGTCAAAAAAGCCCCCAATCGGCCCCGCCCGCAGATTCACCCGCATCGAATCCGGGAACTCGGGGATGACCGGCCCGATGCCGACACGACCAAAAGTCTTACCGTCAACTTCGCGGGGCTCGGGGGTGACTTCGATCATCATTGACTCGCCATCGCGGTCAATATCCAGCTCCATCACCTTGTTGGCGCGAGGCTGGACGTAGCGAACAAACTCGTCCCAGTTAGCGAAGGATTCACCGTCAGCGCCGAGCACGCGATCACCGGGCTTCAACCCGGCCCGTTCGGCTGGCGAGTTCTCCACCACCTGTGCGATCTGGGCTTCAACATCCGGCAGCCAGTTACGCATGCCAATGCCGTTTTCGATCAGGCCCGCGTCGACTCGACTTGCCGGAAGTGATGAGAGATCTAGCTGAACGGTTCGCTCGATTCCGCTGTCGTTCTTGAGCACCACCGGCACGTTACGTTGCGACAGCGCCGCGTCGAACAGATGCAGTCTGTTTTCACCCCAGGATCGATTCGAGCGTCCGTCAACACTGACAATTTCATCACCGGGTTCAATACCTGCCTGACTGGCAATCGAACCTTCGGCAACCGTGCCGACGACAGGCTTCACGCCTTCGACGCCGATGCAGGACACCAGCCAGTAAACGGCAATGGCAAACAGAAAGTTGAACGCCGGACCCGCGAGCACCACGGCCACACGCGTCATCAATCCCTGACGGTTAAACGCTCTGTGCGCCTCGTTGGGATCGACGTCGCCATCGGACTCGTCAAGCATTTTGACGTAACCGCCCAGCGGGATTGCGCCAAGCGCGTATTCGGTGTTGTCCGGACCACGCTTTTTCGACCACAGGATCTTGCCGAACCCGATTGAAAAGCGCAGCACTTTGACGCCGAGGGTTTTAGCAACCCAGTAGTGGCCAAACTCATGAACCGCTACGAGAATGCCAAGAGCAACAATGAAACCGCCTACGCTGTACAGAAATCCACTCATAATTCAGGGAAGTTGGGCTCCCGCCCGTCGTTCATCAAAGTGCACCGATTATGACTCAATACGCCAGAGCCGCGAGGTGGCCGGGTTAACAAAATCGTGTAAAAACCGGGAAATAGGCGCGAATTCCGACGACGGGTGTCGAATTCTGACAGTCGCGTGAGCACGGGTGCCCGCACGGCGCTCGACTACAGCTGGCTCAGCGCCATCGCCCGTGCCCGGGCGTCGGCATCGATCACCGCGTCGAGGCTTACGTCGCGCGAGATCGACGACGCCGTCAGCGTCTGCTCGTTGATGCGTGCAATGTCGTTGAACTGCACCCGACCGTGCAGGAATGCATCGACCGCAACCTCATTGGCGGCGTTCAGTACCGCCGGTGCGGTTCCGCCCTCGCGCGCCGCATCTCCTGCCAGTCGCAGACAGGGAAAGCGCGCGGTATCAGGAACTTCAAACTCGAGCTTCGAGATCTCGACGAGGTCCAGAGACGGCGCGCCGGATTCAATGCGTTCGGGCCACGCAAGCGCATGGGCGATCGGTACGCGCATGTCGGGACTGGCAAGTTGCGCAAGCGTCGAGCCGTCGACGTACTCGACCAGCGAATGGATAACGCTTTGTGGGTGAACAACAACGTCGACGTCGTCCGGTGCAATCCCAAAGAGCCAGCATGCCTCTATCACCTCAAGCCCCTTGTTCATGAGCGTTGCGGAGTCGACCGAAATCTTTCGACCCATGACCCAGTTCGGGTGTTTACACGCCTGCTCTGGCGTCACCGCATGCAGCTGTTCGTCCGAAAAAGTCCTGAAGGGCCCGCCCGAGGCGGTGAGCGTTACCCTGCGAACGCCGGCAAGGGTTGGCATGGTGACTTCGCCGGACGCGTTGATATGCTGGGGAAGGCACTGGAATATCGCATTGTGTTCGCTATCGAGTGGCAGCATCACGGCGCCGGAATCCTGGGCTGCCTGCATGATCGTGCCGCCGAGCATCACCATCGGTTCCTTGTTGGCAAGAAGGATGCGCTTGCCGGCCCTGGCCGCCGCCAGCACCGGCGACAGACCCGCGGCCCCGACGATTCCGGCCACCACCGCATCGACGTCTTCGTGAGCGCTGACGTCGCAAAGCCCCTGCTCCGCGACCAGCACTTCGACGTTGCCTGCACCACTCAGTGACTCAATCAGTTCCGCGCGGGACTGGTCATTGCCCATAACGACAAAACGCGGCGCGAATTCGCGCACCAGCTTTGTCATGGCGGCAACGTTGGTGTTTGCCGTCAACGCAACGACGTCAAAGCGGTCACGGTGACGACGAATCACGTCAAGCGTGTTATCGCCGATCGTGCCCGTCGCGCCGAGGATCACGATGCGTTGCAAAGCAGCGTCGTCAGTCATCGCGCGTTCACCGTATCACCCACCCGTCAGCCAGCAAGTCCGGGAAGGTTCATTCCGAGAGCAAAGAAACTCGCGCCGGCAAGCAGGCTGTCGATCCGGTCAGCCATGCCGCCGTGGCCGGGGAGAATGTTGCCACTGTCCTTGACGCCCGCAGCGCGCTTTTCCCGACTCTCGACCAGATCGCCCAGCACGGAGATCAGCGCGGTCAGCACACACAGAACCGTCCACCCGACGATTGCCTTGTCGAACCCTCCCCAGAGAAAAAGCCCGGTGACGATCGCGACGATGACGGCGGCCGCAGCGCCGCCGACAACACCTTCAATACTTTTGCCGGGACTTAAACTCGGCGCAAGTTTTGTTTTTCCAAAGCGACGCCCTGCAAAATACGCGCCGCTGTCCGCGACCCAGATCACCAGCAGCAGACACAGAATCAGCCAGCGCCCGTTGTCACCCGCCATCGCGAGATGCGCCAGACCAAAGAAGCAACCGACAATGGCGACCCATCCCATGATTGCGCTGCCAAGCGGCCTGCCAAACACTCGCGTTCCCGACATCACTTCGCCGAGCGTTAACGCCCACCATGAAACGATCGGGATCAAAATCAGCAGCGGGTGTTTGAGCAGCGCCAGCGCCCCGAGCATTCCGAGTACGACTGCCGCGAGAAACACAACAGCGTCTCGACTCATCGACCCGAGCACCGGCAACTCGATACTGGCAGATTCAGCAAAGCCACAAAGCCGCGCCCATTCGAACGCGGCGATAAGCGCAACGATCGCGAACACAATGACAAGCAACCACGACGGCAGCAGCCACAAAGCTGCGAGCACAATTGCGATTGCGATCGCTGCAGTTATCAATCGATCTTTAAGCATCCGAGACATTCTCCGCGAGCTCGACCTGGTCTCCGGTACGGCCAAAGCGCCGTTCGCGACCTGAAAAGTGTTCTACGGCTTTGCGCAACTCACTCGCGTTGAAGTCCGGCCACAGCGTTTGGGTGAAATAGAGCTCTGAGTAGGCAAGCTGCCAGAGCAAAAAATTACTGATACGGCTTTCGCCACCGGTGCGAATAAAAAGATCCGGTTCCGGCGCTCCGGCGGTGGAGAGATACGATTCGATGACGGTGTCATCAACGGATTCTGGAGTGAGCTCACCGTTCGCAACGGCCTCCGCCACTTTCCTGGTGGCCTGCAGCATGTCCCAGCGTCCGCCGTAATTCACGGCCACCTGAAGATGCAGGGACGTGTTTGCGGCCGTCAGCGCTTCTGCTTCGACGATCATCTTCTGCATGCGTTTGGGAAACGGCGCCAGATCTCCGATAACTCGCAAGCGGACGTTGTTGCGATGGAGTTTTTTGACTTCGTTCTCAAGAGCCGACTTGAGCAATTCCATCAGCAGGCGAACCTCGGTTTGCGGGCGTCGCCAGTTTTCTGAAGAAAACGCGAAGAGCGTCAGATACTCGATACCCATGCTGCCGCATGACTTGACCATCTCGCGGACGACTTCGACACCCTGATGGTGCCCGGCTATGCGCGGCATGCCGCGGCTCTTGGCCCAGCGCCCGTTGCCGTCCATGATCATCGCGACATGCCTCGGTACGGCAGCAGCTTCAGGGATGTCCCGCGTAGAGCTGGTTATGTCGGAGGATTTCATGAACACGTGGTGCGATTGATGGTGACGCTGTGGAAGTCGACCCGCTGGTCCTCAGACTTCCATGATCTCCGCTTCTTTCGCCGACACGATCTTGTCGATTTCGCCCACAAACTTGTCCGTGAGTATCTGAATTTCGCCCTCGAAATCCTTGACCTCGTCTTTAGTCGCCTCTTTGGCCTTTTCCATGTCCTTGGCCTTGCCAATCGCATCGCGACGAATATTGCGCACAGCAACCTTGCCGTTCTCGCCTTCACCTCGGACCAGCTTCGACATTTCCTTGCGACGGTCTTCAGTCAGTGGCGGCAAGGGAATTCGAATCACCTCGCCTGCCGTCACAGGATTGAGCCCGAGGTCTGATTCAATGATCGCTTTCTCTATTGCCGGTACGGTGCTCTTGTCCCACGGCTGAATGGCGAGCGTCCGAGCGTCAGCAACGGTAACGTTCGCGGCCTGATGGATTGGCGTGTTGGTGCCGTAGAAGTCGATCTGGATATGTTCGATCAGTGCCGGACTGGCTCGCCCGGTGCGAACGCGCTGCATGTCGCCACGCATGCTTTCCACGGACTTGGACATACGGTCTTCGGCGTCCAACGCGATTTCTTCGATTGAGATATCGTCTGTCATTGTTTCGGGCCTCTTGTTGTTGCGCTGACGTTAACGGCCAACACTGCCTGTACCGGCCAGCATCATTCCTCGTAAATCAGCGTTCCCTCATCGCCGCCACTCACCGCGCGACGTAGCGTGCCTTCTTCGTGGATACTGAAAACACGAATTGGCATCTTGTGATCTCGACATAAGGTAATGGCGGTCGCGTCCATCACCTTCAGCTGCTTTTGCAGCACTTCGGTGTAGGTCAGCTGCGTGAACCGGGTTGCGTCCGGGTTGGACATCGGGTCACTGTCATAAACGCCATCGACTTTCGTCGCTTTGAGCATTATATCCGCACCGATTTCAATCGCGCGAAGACTCGCCGCAGAATCCGTCGTAAACAGGGGATTTCCGGTACCTGCAGCAAAAACAAGCACCCGCCCCTGGGCGAGCTGCTTCAGCGCACGAGCGCGAACATAGGGTTCGGCTACCGATGGCACCGGCAGCGCTGACTGCACGCGTGAGACACATCCGGCGGCTTCGAGCGCCTGCTGCAGCGCCAGGGCGTTCATGACGGTTGCCAGCATGCCGATATAGTCCGCATTGATGCGATCCATATCGGCCGCGGTTTCACTCATGCCACGGAAAAAGTTCCCGCCACCGATAACGATTCCGAGTTCGACCCCGGTATTCGCAACGGCGGCGACCTCGCCCGCGATGTGACTCAGGATTTCGGGAGCGATCCCAAAACCGGCGTCACCAGCGAGTGCTTCGCCGCTGAGTTTGAGTAGAACCCGCTTGTACGGCGATGCGCTCGATTGCATGGATTGGGTAACTCCTCAGTCGCCTTTCGCCTGGGCCATGACTTCGGCTACGAAGTCATCCTCGGCCTTCTCAATTCCTTCGCCAACCTCAAATCGCACAAAGCGCGCGACGCTGGCGTCGGCATCCTTGAGCAATTTCTCAACGCTGGTGTCCGGGTCTTTCACAAACGGCTGGCCAAGCAATGTGTTTTCCTTGACGAACTTCTTGATACGTCCCGTAACCATCTTCTCGGCGATTTCAGGCGGCTTGCCTGACTCTTCCGCCTGGGCGAGAAAAATCTTCTTCTCGGCCTCAAGCGTCTCAGCCGGAACATCCGTCTCAGAAACACACATCGGGTTGCTGGCTGCGATATGCATTGCAAGATCGCGGCCCAGACCTTCGTCGCCACCGCTGCACTCAACCATGACACCAATGCGCGCGCCATGCAGGTAGGTTTGAACTGACGAACCTGAAGCTACATCAAATGTCTCGAACCGGCGGATGCCGATGTTCTCGCCAATCTTCGCAATCAGATTACGGCGTGCTTCATCAACGGTGCCGTCGCCCATGCTCTGCCCGGACAGGGTTTCGACGCTGTCGGGCTTATTTGCGGCAACGGTCGCTGCTACCGATGCGGCGAACTCGATAAAGGAAGGTTCCTTGGCAACAAAGTCCGTCTCGGAGTTTACTTCCAGCAGCACACCTGTCGTACCTTCAACGTGAGCCGCGATAATGCCTTCGGCGGCAATGCGCCCGGCCTTCTTGTCAGCACTCGCTGCGCCCTTTTTTCGCAGCGATTCAATCGCCGCGTCCATATCGCCATCGGACTCGCCGAGAGCCTTTTTGCAATCCATCATCCCCGCGCCTGTGCGCTCGCGGAGTTCTTTCACCATAGAAGCGGTAATAGCCATGGTGGATACCGTCCTTAAATTAAATGTTGTGTGAGTCTGTCGAGTCACGACAGAACTGGAACAAAACTGGCAACACAGGCAGGCAAGACGCCCGCCTGCGCCAGATTCTGATTAAGCGGGCTGTTCGCCTTCGCTTGGTGGTGCAACTGCGCTGGCAGTTTCGCTGATGGTGACGACTTCAGGCTCGGCTTCCTTGACCGACCGGCCTTCTTCGTCAATACCCATAGCCTGTGCATCGCCTGCGCCAGAACGAGCCGCCAGTACAGCATCAGCTACGCCTTCGCAGTACAGACGGATCGAACGGATCGCGTCGTCGTTGCCCGGAATGATGTAGTCAACGCCGTCAGGGTTGCAGTTGGTATCAACCACGGCCACAACCGGAATACCCAGCTTGTTGGCTTCAGCCACCGCGATTTTCTCGTTCTCAACGTCGATGACAAACAGCGCGTCAGGAAGTGAATTCATTTCGCGAATACCCGCGAGCGAGCGATCAAGCTTTTCACGCTCACGCGACATGCGCAGCGCTTCTTTTTTGCCAAGTCGCTCAACACCACCACCTGGCTCAAACAGAGCGTCAAGATCCTTGAGACGTCGGACCGAGTTACGCACGGTTTTGAAGTTGGTCAGCATTCCACCGAGCCAGCGGTGGTTTACGTAGGGCGCGCCGGCCCTTTCGGCCTGCTCTCGAATCACCATGCCGGCCTGTCGCTTGGTTCCAACGAAAAGTACGCGACCTTTCTTCGCCGCCAGTTTGCGAACGAAGCCAAGCGCGTCGTTATACATCGGCAACGACTGCTCAAGATTGATGATGTGGATTTTGTTGCGCTCACCAAAGATGTACGGAGCCATCTTAGGTGACCAGTAACGGGTCTGATGCCCAAAGTGCACGCCAGCTTCAAGCATCTGGCGCATGGTCACGTCGCTCATGCGGTTCTCCTTTCGGGTTGTGCGACCACGAGGCGCACCTACCGACGTAACCTGAGACGCAACAGTCTTACCGATCACAGCCGCAGGACCTCTTTAATATGTACTCGGCTGCTAACTCGAGCCGACACATATATAAGACCACTACCGCCAATAATCGCTAAACGCGTCAGGCACGCACCCGGACAGGCGCTTTGCCCCTCGTGTGAGGATTAGAAACAAAAGTACGAAATCACGGTTTTCGACCGTCTTCAGCCGCTCCGCGCCCCGGCAACGCAAGTCGCCGCGGGATGCGCGTTATACCACAGGGCGAAGTGCATCTCCAAGCGGCCCCGGGCCGTCCGATTCGACGAGCCACGCCGGCAGACTGGACCGCCTGTCCTGTCATCGTGTCCCGGAGCCTGCGCGGCCGAAATCGCAGGCTTGCTGCCCGGGCACCGGATGCCGACAATACAGGGTATAGCGCGACAGGCTGCCGATTTTTCCGATATTTGCCGGGTGCCCTGCCGAGGAAACCCACCCCTTCCCCGAACGCGGAAATCCCGGGGTCTGTGGCACTTACCCATGGCAGACTGACGCAACTACGACATTCAGGACGCAGGCCGGCTGCCCGGTCAGCACCGGCATTCGAATAGTTGATTAAAAGCGAATTCTGCGGTTACCGCGATCACAAGATCGGTGACCCTGGCAAACAACACAAGGTCCCGAACGGGCCTGAGGAAGAATTACCCCGATGGCTGTAACGATCAAGAACCCCGACCAGATTGAGAAGATGCGGGTGGCCGGTCGCCTTGCGGCCGAAGTGCTTCGAATGATCGAGCCCAGGATTGTCCCCGGGGTCACAACCGGTGAGCTTGACCAGATTTGTCACGACTACATCGTCAACGAACAACAGGCCGTGCCGGCACCGCTTAACTATCGCGGTTTTCCGAAATCGATATGCACGTCGATCAACCACGTTGTCTGCCACGGCATTCCGGGCGACAAGAAGCTCAAAAGTGGCGACATCATCAACGTCGACATCACCGTCATCAAAGATGGCTTCCATGGTGATACCAGCAAGATGTTCCACGTTGGCAAACCCACGGTGCTCGCTGAAAGACTCAGCCGCGTGTGTCATGAATCGATGATGCTTGGCATCGAAATGGTGGCACCCGGCGTCAAGCTTGGCGACATCGGGCACGTGATTCAAAAACATGCCGAGAGCCACAACTATTCAGTCGTGCGCGAATACTGCGGTCACGGCATTGGCGAAGAATTCCATGAAGACCCCCAGGTGCTTCATTACGGCAAACCGGGCACAGGATTTGCGCTCAAACCGGGCATGACGTTTACCATCGAACCGATGATCAATGCCGGGAAAAAAGAAACCCGGCTGCTGGCGGATAACTGGACGGTTGTCACTCGTGACCACAGTCTCTCGGCCCAATGGGAGCATACGATCCTGGTTACTGAAACCGGTTATGACGTCCTCACTCTGGTGCCCGGCGAGGAACCGTGAGCACCGCCTATCTAGCCCGGGGGCGACTGTTCGACCCAAAAGTTTTTCGCGCTCGGCTCGAATCCGAAGAAAAGCCGCTGGAGGTTTTCAGGTCAACGCTGGACGCCGGATCCAGCGCGCTTGAAGAATTTTTCCTCAAAGGATCCAGCGCTCAGGACATTGTCTGGTCACGCGCCTGGCTTGTAGACCAGATACTCGTCGAGGCCTGGCGCCTGCATCTGTCCGAATCGACACAGGAATCCTCTGCGCTGATCGCGGTAGGCGGCTATGGGCGCGGCGAACTTCATCCCTGTTCTGACATCGATCTGATGCTGCTCGTCAAACAGGAGCCCGACAGCGAAGTGGCCGAGCAGCTGGAGCAATTCACACGCTTCCTTTGGGATATCGGTCTTGAAATCGGCCACAGCGTCAGAACGGTCAAGGACTGCGTGACCCAGGCGAAAGCCGATGTCACGGTCATGACCAACATCACCGAGTCGCGCCTCCTGGACGGTTCACAGGATCTTCTTGACCGGATGATCGCGGCCACGGGTCCGGGAAAAATCTGGCCGGCCCGCAAATTCTTTGATGCCAAGGTTGCGGAACAGAACGAACGCTATCTGAAGTTCGAGGAGACCGGATACAACCTTGAGCCCAATCTCAAGGAAGGCCCGGGCGGATTACGCGATATCCACGTGATCGGCTGGGTAACGGGCAGGTATTTCGGCAACCGCTCGCTGCAGGAATTGATAGAGCACGACTTTTTGACCGACGAAGAGCATCGCACGCTGATCCGCGGTCGCAACTTTATCTGGCGGCTTCGCATCGGTCTTCACCTGGTTGCCGGACGCTCGGAAGACCGTTTGCTGTTTGATCATCAGCGACAGCTGGCGCAGATGTTCGGTTACGAAGACCGCAAAGGCAGTCTCGCTGTTGAACAACTCATGAAGCGCTACTACCGCACGGTAAAAGAACTATCGCTGCTCAATGAAATTTTGCTTCAGCATATCCGCGAGGCCGTGTTCGCCACCCGCAAACCGAAAAAGGTACGCATCAACCGCCGCTTCGAGGCGCTGGACGGCTATCTGGACACCACCAGCTCAACGGTATTCAAACGCTTTCCGTTCGCGATCCTCGAGCTGTTTCATATCC
>CALHMG010000352.1 GCA_938034705.1 uncultured Gammaproteobacteria bacterium | reverse complement strand
GCCCGGGACAGCGATGCCGGCGCCAACCCCAGGCGCCCGAAGCCGCCTGCCTCGCGGCCAGGCGCTGATCACTGGCCAGGCGTCAGTTAGTGAACTTCCACTTGTAGTTGAAGTTGTAGGTTTTGTTCTGATGCACACCGGTCCAGCGCGGGTAGACAACGAAATACGGCCCCAGATTGACGCTTGTGCCGTGCAGAAATCCGCTGTCAAAAAACTCGTAGAACCTTGGGTTGCCGGATGCAGTATCCGCCAGACGCGTCATCGTCAGCGTTACGCCATGTCCGCTTCGAAGTGGGTAGTTGATCTTGTACGGAAATGAAATCGAGCTTGGCAGTGGTGTACCGACCGTTGTTTTGCGCAACAGAAACGGCGATGTATTGGCATCCTCGATGGTGACGTTTTTGCTTTTCAGATCCTTCTCGTTAAACATCGCGATCAACCACCACATGCTGTCACGACCGGTGGTGCCGGAGTAAGTTGCACTGATAGCGCCGGTATAACCCTTGACGTTGATGCTGTTACGCCGCTCGAACGATGAGACACCGTCCCAGCGACCACGAACCGTAAATTCAAGGGTACGGCTGGTCTGGGAGTTGATTCGAAAGCTGTCCACCACCGACGACGTCCCCAACGCTGCGCGAGTACCCGATCCGGATCCAAAGGGACGCCAGCGCCACTCAAGGTTATCGAGTCCCAGGCCGGAACAGCAGTTCATGTACGGACGATTTTCTACAACGCTCTCGGTCGATGAAGCAGGGATATACAGAGACGTCGCGGTACCACCGCCCGGCGCGCCGCTTCCAATCTCAAAAACAACTCGCCATGTAGGAATTGCATTCGAAGAAACGATAAGACGGTCACCGTTTCTCACCACCGTTAACTCAGCTTCGTCGTCGGGGACCCCGGGTCCGGTGACGATGGGTGTCTCGCCACCGCTGCCGCCACTCGTCACCCCGCCACTGCTGCTCGAACCTGACTGGGTATTCTGTTTGGTGTCACCGAGTATCGCTGGCAGATACAGGAGCAACATGTCGTCGTCATCGTCGAGTTGCGCCTGGGCCGTCGCTGGAGCACCTGCACCAACCAGCAACGCGAGTCCAACTGACAGCGCCGTCCCAAGACCGAAAGCCTTATTGACCCACGCGCCGGACCCGGTGGTCACCGATCTTTTGGCGAGAACTGACTGGAGATACCGGGAGCGTGTGGTCGCGTTCAAGACGCCTGTTCCCGACATGTGAGTTGCCAACGTTTTCATGTTCAAAGTTCCGTCCGAATCACGCGTCTTTTACGACCGCCTTTTACGACTGCTGTTACGACCGCCTGGCATGTTCTGCCGTTGCGATCACACCCGACCGAGGGTCGTTCTGCACCAGGACGCTCTGCCCCGAGTGTCTGCCCTGTGCGTCTGCCGACCAGCGGAGGTTAACGACCATCAACAGACCATCAACAGACCATCGACAGACCATCGACAGACCACCCGAAGGCCAATCGTGCACCCTTAAGGACATTATCATCCTGCAGGCCGCCATTGCCTCGTGAGACTATAACCAGACGCAAGAGGATTTCCTATTCTCTGGCGACACTGTCGGGGCCGTACAACAATGAATTCAATTACTGATCGAAGAAGTTTCTTAAGAACGATGGTGCTGGCCAGTGCCGGCAGCGTGGTCGCGCCTCTAGCCTCATTTTACGCACAGTCTGCTCTGGGAAACTGTCGCTCCGTCGGCACCGATATCGGTTTCGGTTCACTCAAACCCTCCCTCGCCAGCAACCCGAACAGTTTGCGGTTTTCCGGCCCCGGCGATCTGTCAAACACCCCGCTGATCGCCCTTCCCCCGGGATTTTCATACACCGCGTTGTCCGTCACCGGGCAGCCGATGTCCGACGGGCAGCTGGTGCCCGGTCGTCACGACGGCATGGGATGCTTCCAGCAACGGCGCAACGGGTCGTTTATCCGGGAGTACACGCTCGTAAGAAATCATGAACTGCTTGTCGACGACAGACAGTTCGGGAACCGCGCGGGTGTTGTTGTGCCAAGTCGTCGCAAGTGGGACCCGGCCATCAACGCCGGCGGCACAACGAATCTGGTTGTCAGCCACGCGGGCGATGTGGTCAGGGACTACGCCAGCCTTGGAGGAACTGTCAGAAATTGCGCTGGCGGCGTAACGCCCTGGAACACGTGGCTGACGTGCGAAGAAACGGTCGAGACACCAAAAAGCGATCGTCGTTTCTCAAAAAAACATGGCTATGTCTTTGAAGTCTCGCCGTCAGAGCAGTGGTCGGCCGAGCCGCTGACGGCAATGGGTCGTTTTAACCACGAAGCGATTGCCGTTGACCCCGGGTCCGGGGACATATTTCTCACCGAAGATCGCGGTGACAGTGCGATCTACAGGTTTCGCCCGGCCAACCCCAATCCTGAACGTCGACTTGAAAATCGCGGCCGGCTGTACGCGTTGGTAATCAAGCCTCACCAGCGCGCCGACTGTAACGGCGACGCGCTCGCCACGCGCCGGGGGGAGAAAACCGAATGCGTCGATACGTCAAAACTGATGCAACCCTTCCTCGGACAAAAACTCGAAACATCGTGGGTGGCGCTTGAGGACGTTGATCCAGACGATGATGTGTTGCGCGTGCAGGCCCAGAGTAAAGGCGCCGCGATTTTTGCCCGGGGTGAAGGCATGTGGCAGGACCGCGGCCGCGTCTACTGGTGCTGTACGAGTGGTGGCGACGCCGGGCTTGGACAGATTTTTGAATTCGATACGGCCACCGAGACCCTGAGGCTGGTGGTCGAGTCTACCGTTGCCGGTCAACTCGATCAGCCTGACAACATTGCGGTGGGGCCCGACGGCACCCTGTACGTCACGGAGGACGGCCCCGGAGAAAACGGCGTCAAAGGAATCGACGCTGATGGACGTCTCTTTCCGTTTGCCATGAACGTTCTCAATGAGCACGAGATGGCGGGCGCCTGCTTCTCACCCGATGGCACACGCCTGTTCGTCAATATGCAAAAACCCGGAATTACGCTGTGCATCTTCAGAGACTCCGACCAACAGATCGCGCTTCCGAGTTAAACTCCGGGGGCATCCGGCGCGATCGTAAAATCCTGATCGCCGCCTGAATCGATCAGCGATAAAGCAAATAGCGCGACGTGGAGATTTCAGTCGACACGCGCAACCGAGAACCAAGATATGTCCTACACACTGGATCAATTCGCCAGCGATTGCCGCGAGGCCATCGAGACGACGCCGGGTAAAGCCGGCCGGGAACAGATTGTCGAACACGTCAAAACGGCACTCAAAGACGCCACGTTCATCGAGACCTGGCTAGACAACCAGGATGACGAGCGTCGAGTGATTTATGAGGACGCCGAACATGGTTTCTGTATCTGCGCACATGTGTATAACGGCGCCGCTCGCGGCAAGCCTCATGATCATGGACCCACCTGGGCGATCTACGGGCAGGCTGCCGGTGAAACTGAAATGACGGACTGGAAAGTCGTCAAGGAAGGCTCGGCTGACACGCCCAAGGAAGTCGAGCTGGCGCGAACGTACACTTTACGGCCCGGAGACGCACATCTCTATGAGCCAGGCGACATACACGCACCGCTTCGTGACGCACCAACGCGGTTAATCCGGGTTGAAGGCACAAACACGGAAAACATCACGCGGACCAAAATTATTGAAGCTGGCTGACAACATCAGCCAGTACCGCCCGAGCAAAGTCAGCTCAAGCAATTCTCAAAATCACGACTCAATCGAGGAACGAACCCATGGCCGATAAACCTTTTGCTACCGGACAGTGCGTGTGTGGCGATGTCACATTTTCCATAAACGCAGAACCGGCTCGCATGGCCCAGTGCCACTGCAAGAGTTGTCAGCGATCATCAGGTACCGGGCATATGTCCCTCGCGTTTTTTGCTCAGGACCAGGTGGAAATTTCTGGCAGCTTCAGCGAATTTGATGACACGGCCGAGAGTGGCAACATCAACACCCGGGGATTTTGTGGCAAGTGTGGCAGTCGACTGTTTGGTCGCAATTCCGGTCGACCGGGTGTCATTGCCGTAGCGGTTGGCTCGGTAGACGACAGCTCGTGGTTCCAGCCACAGGCTATTGTCTATGACAAAGACCGTCCGCACTGGGATCTGATGGACGCCGAGCTGCCCAAATTCGACGCGATGCCGCCACCACCACCGGCAAAATAAGCCCGGAATCCGTCGGTCGACAATCGTCGTCTGACCGGTTATTCATTGTTTTACCCCGAAACTCGCCGGTCACTTAGCAGTGGCCGGCGTTTTTGCTAGCCTGATAACGGAATTCGAAAAGCGAGTACGTATTTATGAGCGTGTCGAGAGCAACCGTCAGCGCATGTGCGCTGTGCAGCGTTGTGCTGTTTACCCTGACTGCGCATGCTGATCACATACAGATCGACGAGCAGCAGCGATACTGGCTCGACGACAGTCGCAGACAGACTTCGGGCACACGCCTGGAAGAAGCTCTAGAGCGAAGTCGCCGAAACCCCGCCCAGCGCCGACCAACGCAAAGACAGGGCTCGCTTCCGGGGTACACACTCGGTGGTGAGATTTCGCGACAGCTCGATCGCGAAGACCGGCAAAAGCTCATCGAACTCACGTCCCATGTACTTGCAGACGGCGGTGATCGATCCTGGCTTAACCCTCGCACCGGGGTTCTGATGATTGCGCGCACCGACCAGAACTTCAGCGGGTCGACCGGTACGACAACATCGTCCACCAACACCAACCAGGCCCCGTGGGACCCTACCAGCAGCACCGGTGGATCCGACGACGGCAGGTCTTCGTTGCCGCGTCTGAAAACCGTCCCGCCGCTGCTGCGAATAGACGGCTGGTACCGGGCCACCAAGACGCTTCGGGTCCGTGGAGGCCCCCATCGTCGATACGTCGCAAGCCACATCGTTGAAAACGGCGACAAGATTCATGTCGTCGGACAGGTCGCGGACAGTGACTGGGTATTGGTGAGTCACGAAGGCCGCGGTATTGGGTTCGTTTTTGGTCGCCTGCTCGAACCGGTCGACTACGAACAGGTGAATTTCAAGACCGGTAACACAGCCGTCACGCGCAACAAGGCAGCCGCGGTCGAAAATCAGGCCAGCTGCAGACGCGTGATTCAGGAAGCAATTCTCTCCAACGGCTCGCGGGCGATGAGCAATCCTGTTTTCTGCCCAACTGCCGATGGCCACTGGGAGTTAATCTGATGCTTACTGCACGCACTGCGCTTAATCGAATTGCGTCACTATCGCTGATTGGCCTCGTCTTCAGCATTCCATCCGTCGCGCTCGCACAAAGGGTCGTGTTGAATGATCCGGACTACTCGGTCCTGCGAAAGAACGAAGAGTGTTCCACGACGGTACCGCTGCTGGTTCATACCAATCGCCCCCAGCTGTTCGCCGAAGGAAGTGAGGCTCTCGCAAGTCTGATGGTGGCAAGTCGCGCGATTCTCGCCTTCGAATGTCCAGATATGCGTGGCATCCGCCTGCGCGGATTCAACCCCGACACCGGAGAAAAACTCTACGCTGGTGGCGCCACCGTGGATACGCGATGGAAACTCGTTGCCAGGTTTCGGTCTGATTCGGTGAATTCACCGATAGACATGCAGAACCAGAGCCGATTTTCCGTCGCGCAGCTCGAGGTTGGCATGGATCTCGATTCAGTCGTTGAAAAACTGCGCAACGAGTACGGTCACCAGGGTGTGCGCTACGAGGACTACAGCCGCACGATTCTCGCCGGCAACGCTGACTGCCCGTTGATAACGGGCAAGTCCCCACGAGGAGAATTTCCCGTCGGCGCTCGCTGCATCAGAGCCCACTTCACAACCAGCGGCAAGCCAATGCTTGATCGACTCAGGCTGGCACAGTCCGTACCTGGAGATCAGGTCACCGACGGCATCAAGGCGCTGCAGGAACGATATGGACGTCCGACTCACAATGCCACACGAGACCCGAACCAGCGAGAACGGCTAGCGGGCTACGGCTCGAAGCTTCGTTTTGGCTGGGGCGGTGAAGTCAAGCGAACAAGCGACCGCGGATCGCGACGACAGACCCACCAGCTCGAAGCAGATCTTTCCACAACAGGCAGCTCTACGCTTTTGTTGATCCGTCTCTTTTCGCCGTCACGGGAAACTATCGAAGAAAAGTCGGAAACCTTCGGTTTCTGATACGCACAGTTATGGATTTCCCGAATCTCGACGCCCGCACGGTTGCGACCCGATTCGGGCTTGTGTCAATCCGTGAATCGGAGCCGCTTTGCGATCGACCTAACGACAACGCCGTGCTGTTCCTGCATGGCCTTTCGGGAAATTCCGCGAGCTTTGGATGGCAGCTGCAGGACATCGGCAGCGACTTCAGATGCATCGCCTGGGACGCCCCGGGATACGGCAAGACCACTATCGTCGAACCTCGAATCGAGGTGTACGCAGATCAGGTCGGCGCTCTGCTCGATGCGCTTGACGTGCGCAATGCGGTCGTTGTCGGGCATTCAATGGGAGGTGTCGTCGCAGGGGCCGTTGCTGGCCGTTTCCCGAATCGGGTGCGCGGTCTGGTGCTCTCCTGCACCCACACCGGATACGCCATGCCTCCCGATGCTCCCATGACCGAGGGACACCAGCGCCGGGTCGATGAAGTTTCCTCCCTGGATCCTCTCGAGTACGGCCGCGCGCGTGCGGCCGACATGCTGTCACCGTCAGCCGATTCGGCTGTGATTGAGATCGCGGCCCGACTGGCGTCGCACACCACCCCGGACGGGCTCCAGAGCGCTATAAAGACAATCTTTCGAGCCGACACGACGCATACGGTAGAGTCCACCTCGTGTCCGACTGTGGTGATTGCCGGTGAGGACGATCTCATCGCACCGGCTGCGAAAACCGATCGCCTTGCATCGCTTATCCCTGACTGCACCCGCATCCTGTTTCCGGCCACGGGACATGCGCCCTATCTGGAAAAACCGGTGGCTTTCAACAACGCGGTGAGAGATCTCGCCCGTCGCGTGCTTGCTTAACCCTGTACGCCTTAAGCCGTACGTTTTTTCAGCTCTCGCGACTCGGGCTCAAGTGCGTCATTGATGATGCTGATGTCGGACAACGATTCGATGTCAGATAACAGCCTGAAACTCTTTTCAGCTGACTCGCGGGTAACGGAAACGGCGGCACAGTCCGAATATTTTTCCCAGAGCTCTTCCTCGCTCATAGGATTTTTGATCCCGCGACCCACGGCATGATCCTGACGATGTCGGTATTGAGTACCATCATTCATCGTCACAACGACTTCACCGGCAAAATAATTGTCACCTTCCAGTGGCATGTCAGGGTGTTCGCCATACCGAACCTTCTGCATCAGCGCCCGGACGTTTTTGTCCCACGGTCGTCTGCCCTCAAAATGAGACATCTTTACGGCACCGTCGGTGAAGGCACGGGACACCACATATTGCGCCGAGAATTTCGCCTGCACGAGTGTTTTTGGGTCCGCTGTATCTGTATGAGGAATTCGCAGCGGGTGCGTAAGCACTTCGATTTCCCTGATCGAATCGATATCAGGCTTGTGCGTGTCCCAAATTTTGAGCGCGCAGTTGATCATCGCGTGGGTAGATCCGCAACAGGGAAACTGCTTGAGGCCGAGACCTTCGTCGACGATGTCCCATGGATTGCCCCAGTTGTCCGAGATTTGGCTGACGTCAAAGTTGCCTTCACCGTTAAAGACATCCAGATACCCCTGCCTGGCGTCGAACGCATCCGGCCGCGCTTTGAAACCTCGCTGGGCCGTGAAAGTTGCGAACAGCGCGTTGCGCAAAGCGTGACCGACGTGCAGCGGCTTGACCATGGAGCCAAAGTTCGCCTTGACGCCGCTCGCGAGCGAAACCGCCTGACACATTGCCATCGCCGTCTGGTCACGGTCGAGTTCGAGCAACCGGGAAGCCGCGGCCACTGATCCAAAGATGCCAATCGTCACGGTCGGGTGCCAGCCCTTGTTGTAGTGGTGAAAATTGACGCCTCTGGCAATGCGCATCATCGTCTCAAAGCCAACGTTGTAAGCCAGTACAGCGTCGCGACCGCTGATCTCGCGGCCTTCCGGTTTCATATCCGCAATAGCCTGGATCACAGGCGACAGCATGATCGACGGGTGACCGCCAATCGTGCTGGAGAAGTCGTCAAAGTCGTGGGCGTGACTCGCAACACCGTTAATCAAAACCGCGTCGAGTGCGCTAACGCGCGAAGTGGTTCCTTGAACAAGACAGGGGCCCGGGGCCTCGGCGACACCGGGCACATCCCGCAGAATATTGACCATCGGCTCGTTGGCGCCCGCGAGGGTCACTCCGACCGTATCGAGAATACCGATACGCGCCCAGTAGCGCGCTGCCTCTGGCAGGTGTTCAGATTCAATTTCATGAATTCGGTTTGCAAGAATTTCGCCTAGATGCACAGAAATTTCCTCCGACGCGTCGGGTTAACAAGCTGTTGTTATTGTGCTGCCTGTGTCTGTGGCGACAAGTCAGATCTCAGGAACCGGAACCCTCAGTCAGACTGGAACGGAAGCGCAAAATCCGCAGCTTGCCGCCGTGTTCGCCTATTCGCATCAGGAAAGGCGCTTTTTCTATGGTGATCGCGCCATCGTCAGTCGTCGAATGGTCGATAAGCGTCCCTTCGATCGAATATGAGCCATCGCTTGTTTTGTGAACGGTTCGCACGTTCAGCCTGCGAGGTCCCGGATCGGTCGCGAAAATCTTTTGGTACCGGTTTGCGATATCGGCGATACCAATAACGCCATTGTTGATAGCGCCAGGCGCGAACTGCTGCGTCAGCAACGTCAGATTTCGGCTTGCGTAGGCGTTTGTGTACGTCCCGATCAGAGTCTTGATGTCAGGATGTGGCAACAGTGGGTCTTTCACGGCCCCCGTCGCGGTTGAGTCACCAGGCGTTGCGGACAGTGCCGCCACGTCGTCACACTCACCCCTCAAAGCACACGGATCATTAACGAGATAGTAGAAAACGGCAGCGATAGCGGCGAGGATAAAGAGAAAAAAGCTGATCTGGGAGCTTTCCGGGCGATGTTTCTCGCCGATCCTGTTCAGAAGCCGATCCGACAGGCCGGATGACTTTTCAGACTCCTGATGTGACGACTGCGACCCCGTGCTGTGGGACCTGCGTGATTGGGACCGATGTCGCGCGCCTGTGTCATAACCAAAGTCCGGTTCGGCAGAACCGGATGAAGGTCTTGGTCGGTGGCGGTGCGTGGCAGAACTTCTGGTGCGACTCGCCGGCGCGGTCTGGGGGGTACGCCGTTCGCTGCGGTGAGCCGGCACTGATTTTCTGTCCGGATCCAGAACCTGGTCCAGCGCGGCTCTCAAGCGAGTGAGCCTGTCAGATGACAGATCTTCATCAAACTCACTGTCACGGTCCGGGTGGTACAGCTGCACAAGGCGTTTGTACTGACTGCGAACTTCGTCTACGGGCGTACCGTAAGGTACTCCAAGAATTTCTTCTGGTGTGCTGCCCTGGGTAAACAGCGCTGTGTCGAGCATCTCGCGACATCGTGACTTCGCACGATCAGTCTCAACACCGGCGTCTGACAAAGCGCCCGCCAGGTCCGGATCGGAGGCGGAAGAGCGGCCAAGCAGGTAGCGAATGACGACATCGCTGCGCTCGCGAAGCACCAGCACATCACTTCGGCTTCGAATCGCTGCGGCTGCGCGGTGTTCCCACTTCATTGGTTAACTCAGCTTGATCGTGGGCCTGTCCGGACCCAGCTGCTCGTTGTAGCGTTCTGTTCGTTCAGCCATGTCGTGCAGATCTTCGATCATCGCTTCCATATCCGACGTGCCGACCGAGGTCCTGGATCCGCCCGTTGTGACCGCAGCAAGTCGAGTGGTGACACGGGTCATCGCGGTAAGCGCTTCTTCGTTGGAGCTCATCAGGGCTTCAATATGTTTACGGCCGTCCGCCATCATTTCAAGCCGTTGCCTGATAGCCGCTGCTGCATTTGAATCACCGTGCCCCCGGGTAATCATGTTGTCGAGCTGCTCCACCAGCGCATCGGCATTTACTGAACGCAAGCTGCGCGCAAACGCTGCTATCGACTCGATATTGCGAACGCCACCATCAAACACCTTGGAGCCTGAATCCAGATAACGATGATAGGTAACTTCGGTGTCTGAAAATTTCAGATTCAATACTGACTTAAAGTCGTCGAGCTTGTTGATAAGCAGATTCAGCTGTTCTACAGCTTCTGATTGACCAGACAGACGTAGATCGTCGCGCAATGAGGAATATTCGTCAGTGAATGCCTCACGTTCTGTCTGCTGCGGTGCCGATTCAACATCGGGTTGCTGCTCTACCTGTGAATCATGCGCTGTCTCAACACGCGACTCCAGTCGTTCAGAGCGTCGGTACGCATTCCAGGCCGGGAGGGCGAACAAAATTATAGGAATAATGGATGACAGCAACATGCCGAGGCCCTGACCGAACCCGCCGCGTAGCAGAAGCAGAATCCCCGGCAACGCCAGCGCCGCACTGACCAGCAGGCACGCCTGGGTGAAGCAGCCCGGCCGCACCGGTGCCCTGGAATTAAAAATCCACTTGAAAAAATTCAACAAGCTTCGGAACTCCTCAGATACTCAACGATCAGGTGCTTAAGCGCGACGATAGACAATCGGCAGCCTGAACCTGCCTGCAACATAAACCCGAGTTACCTCAGATGAGGCGCCAGGGGCTTGATTCTGGCGACGAGCTCACGGTGCCGTTCCAGATCTACCGGTTTGTGCTTTCGGTCGGTGGACGGCGGTCGGTTACCTGTGTGAGGCCCAACGTGATCAATATGCGGTCGAATCGGTCGATTTTCAAAGCCACCACCGCAATTGGGGCAGACGTTTTCGAGCACCGTCTGAACGCAGTTCGAACAGAAGGTGCACTCAAAGCTGCAGATTTTCGCGTCTGTTGATTCAGGTGGCAGATCGCGATCGCAATGTTCGCACCCGGGTCGAAGTTCCAGCATGACACCCCCTGTTGATCTTTCCTGGTTTGAATTTGTAAATTTCCGAACACGAGGCTTAAGGTTTACCAGCATCCGGCGAAAAGTTGTTGTAACCTCTGCCCGCGAGTCGGCCTCGTCTGCGTGCCTGTCTTATTGACACCTCGAGCGGCCTCGATTCAACCATACCCCCGAACCCTGTCAGAGTGGAACTATCGTGATCTCTACGTCGAATATCACAATGCAGTTTGGTGAAAAGCCACTGTTTGAGGACGTGTCAGTCAAATTTACCGAGGGCCGGCGCTACGGCCTCATCGGGGCCAACGGCTCCGGTAAATCCACGTTCATGAAAATTCTCAGCGGTGTGCTGGAACCCTCCAACGGCAACGTCAAAATCGACGCCAAATTGCGAGTCGGCGTGCTGGGTCAGGACCAGTTCGCTTTCGAGGAACACACCGTTGTCGACACCGTCATCATGGGTCACAGCGAACTCTGGAAGATCAAGTCCGAGCGAGATCGAATCTATTCGCTTGCAGAAATGTCAGAAGAGGACGGCATGAAAGCCGCCGACCTGGAAATTCAGTTTGGTGAGCTCGACGGCTACAGCGCCGAAGCGCGTGCCGGAGAAATTCTGCTCGGCATCGGGATTCCGCTTGAGCAGCACAACGGCCCCATGAGCGCGGTCGCGCCAGGGTGGAAGCTGCGGGTTCTGCTGGCTCAGGTGTTGTTTGCCGAGCCCGACATCATGTTGCTTGACGAACCAACCAACAACCTCGACATCAACACGATCAGATGGCTTGAGGGCATCCTCAACGAACGTCAGTGTACGATGATTATCATCTCCCACGATCGACATTTTCTGAACAGCGTGTGCACCCACATGGCTGATCTGGATTACGGTGAGGTCAAGATTTTTCCGGGCAACTATGACGACTTCATGTTCGCGTCAACGCAGATCAAAGAGCGAATTCAGTCCGACAATGCGCGCAAGAAAGCACGAATTGGTGAGCTGCAAACATTCGTCAATCGATTTTCCGCCAACGCATCGAAGGCGCGCCAGGCAACATCACGGGTCAAGCAGATTGAAAAACTGCAGCTCGAGGAAATGAAGCCATCGAGTCGAGTCAGCCCCTTCATGAGATTCGAACAGGAAAAGAAACTGCATCGACTGGCTATTGAGCTGGAGTCACTCGGGCACTCGTTCGATGAAACTCTATTCACCAAACTCAATCTGATGATCGAAGCCGGCGAAAAAATTGCAATCATCGGGCCCAACGGCGCCGGCAAAACAACGCTCCTTCGCTGTCTTGCCAAAGACATCGAGCCGACCGAGGGCAACGTGAAATGGTCTGAAAACGCGGATATCGGATATTTCGCCCAGGACAATTCAGAGGCCTTCGAAACAGACATGCCGCTGCTGCAGTGGATGGATCAGTGGAAAAACCCGGACGATGATGAGCAGGCGATTCGGGCGATTCTCGGCCGCATGCTGTTCTCACGCAACGACATTGGTAAATCGGTGAAGGTGGTGTCGGGTGGTGAAGAGGCACGACTGATGTTTGGCAAACTGACACTTGGCAAACACAACATCATGCTTCTGGACGAACCAACCAACCACCTCGACATGGAATCAATCGAGTCGCTGAACTACGCACTCGAGCAGTACGAAGGCACTTTAATCTTCGTCAGCCACGACCGGGAGTTTGTCTCGAGCCTGGCAACGCGGATTCTGGAATTCACCGAAGATGGCATCGTCGACTTTGTTGGCAACTATGACGAATACCTGCGCAGCCAGGGTGTGGTCGACGTCAAACCGGTTGAGGAAGCTGAACTGCCGGCTGCCTGACGTCAGGCATTCAAGGGGCTCAAAAGGAGTCTCGACTCGTCGGGGTCGAGACTTTCCGCTCCTGCGGTGCGTTTATCCGGGCCGGGTAATCCGCATTGACCGCGCGCTAGTCCGCCGGGGAACCCATGCCTAACCCCCGGGCCTGACCCCGGGGCTACTCAGGGTTCAGTGGTGTCACCGGCGAGACGCCCGGAACACGAATACCGCCGCGAATTTCACCGTCGACGATGGGTCCATAACGGCGCTGGTACACGTCGGGCAACACCCGCGGGTTATTGGCCGACAGCCACAGCCTGATCAGGTGGCGCTTGAGCTCGGGCTCCTCATGATCTTCATAGGTTGTTCGCGCATGCAGTATCTGATGATTGTGCAGAAACTGAATATCACCCTGCCGAAAATCCATATCGAGTCGAAACCGATCGCTTCGACTTAGCGAATCAAAGTAGTCGAGCGCCTCGCGCTGAATTTCGCTCAGCTGCGCGATCTCCGGGAAACGGACCAGCGCCGCTTCTATAAAATCGCGCGCATAAAATACGCTTACTTTCTTCTGGTGGTAATGCACCACCGGCATCTGGTAGGTGGGCTGCTCACCTTCAGGGATTTCGTTTTTGCGGTCGTAAACGAACGGCTGCATCATGACTTCGAGCAGATCCGGACGAGTCCGATACATTTCGGCGACGACACTCGTCGAGCTTGCAATCGCACTCGCGCCTCCGCTTTTCGCCGGCTGCAGACACAACAGTCCAACAATGTCGCAGCTGTCTGTATGAAAAGGCTGCCGCCACGTTGTCGTGTATACCCGGGTCGCCGGATCACTCGGGTCGTTGCCGAGATCCCGCACGTGACCGACTAGATGCCCTTTGCCATTTTGCGACACCGCTGTGCCGAGATACGTTGCGACACCGACGTAGGCGCGAATGATCTCTTCACGATCCATCGATGAGACCGGCATCCCCCGGATCAGCACGAACCCCCGGCCCTCTATGAGGTCGTGATGCAGGCGCGTCAGCCGCGGAGCCAGCCGTGGCAGACTGAACAGCGTCGAGTTGAGGGCGTGAATCGGTACCTGTCGCGTGGTTTCAACGGCAGCATGGATTTCCGCCCGATCCGCATCATCGAGATGAAACTGCCACTCGGTGCTGGTCTTGAGTTCGTCGCCATGCCAACAGGCTGGTCCGGTGATAGCGCTTGAATCAATCATGAGGTGATTATCACTCGATAATTGTGTCGGTCAAACAGCCGGGGTCTGTCGCCTACCGCAGAGTGAGTCGAGCCCGCAGGAAATCGGCTCGATTCCACAAGCTATCCGCCTAGTGAATGTCGAAGCGTTCTGAAACCCGAGCGCGCAATTGCCCAGGGGCTGAAGCTGATATGGATCAACGGCGCGTGCTGGAATCCTTGAGCCACGCGAAACTCCCTGTCCATGGCGATTGACTCGGCTTCCAGCCGTGCCGCATCACGCTCCTGCTTCGAAGCCGCCCGAAACAGCGGAGTCTGCATTGGGTCGAGACCTGTCAGAAGACAGAAAAGCCAGTCGTGTGCGAGATGGTCCTGCGCCACGATCATGGTGCCAAGCGGAAACGGTCGCCCACCCCGAGGTCCTTTCACGTGCATCGCTGTGATGCCATCGCCAATATGCAACGCGCTGCCGGCGCGATTCGCGTTGGCAAGAATCATGGAGCCGAATCGAACCGGATCGTTCGCACAGAGGTTGTGACGAAGGAACTTACGCTTACCCACAACACATCCATAAAGATTTTTGGATGCTGCCGTAAACGTAAACTGCTGATGAGTCTTCAACTTGGGCAGATTGATCAGGCAATCCCAGGACTTTAATTCCTGCGCGATTGTGAGTCGGCTGTAGTGGCGATCCTTTTTAATGCCCGCATACTCTTCAGCCTGTTTGAACTCGACGACTTCAACGCCAAGACGATCACACTCATCGAGAACGTCGTGTGCCTTGAGGGCAGCGCGGCAGGAGCCGATCGCCGGAGACTCTCCGATGCCAACGCTGAAGCCACGATCGATCAAAAGTTCGGCAACGGCCAGATAAAACTCCGGATGCGTCGTTGACGCATCAACGCGAGGTGCAGGCATCACGAAATTCGGTTTCAGCAATATGCGTCTGTTGCCGCGGACCGCATCATCCAGATACTGGTCCAGCACAACCGGATCAAGCTGTTGCTTGATCGCCTCACGGTCGTACTGATCCTGGGCAATGAGATGGAGCATGTCAGCGAGTGCGCCGCAGTGGCTCGCGTCTGAACAGAAAATTGAGCAGAACCAGCAGTATCAACTGTCCGGCCTGTATCAACATCAATATCGTTTGAGGCTGATCCAGATTCGCGCAGAGCAGAAAAACGACAACCGAAAGCACGACAACGCAAAGGCCTTCGGCTCGAACCGGATCCAGAGATTTGAAAGCGAGCGTGATTGTCAAAATCCCATTGATCAGGAACAGCGCCGTGAGCACCGAAGTGTGGATGATGGGATCATTGAGAAACGGCAAAGGCTGCATCACGAACCGGCTTGGAAACCATAAGGTCAGGTCTTCAGTATACCGGCCTGATCTGGTCTGTGTGGGCTGATAATTTACGTCCGGTTCCCGGGCCTCAAAAAATACTTCAAATCGGTGGCTTTGCCGGCGTTTTGCCGTGCTGACGCCCGGTCAACAGCAAGCCTGGGTCATCCCGGAGTTCGATCATTCCCCGGTTTCAATCACCGTCAGGTTCGATCATGCCGCTGCGGCCGATTCGCACCCGCAGCCCGGTTGTCAGGATTGCGGTCTCCTCAAGGGTAATCGCGAGTACCGGCGTATCGCTGGAGTACAGCATGTCGGCAACCATCGCACCAATTGCAATGTTGACATCGGAACTGCCGATGACGATCGCGCTTGGCCCGTGGCCGGTTCGAATACTTTCAGCGACGCCGGCCGGCGTGCCGGCTGATCCGCGACTCGACGGCAGCACGAGAATCTTCTGTCGAACAACAACGCCGGACTGTGGATGGTGTTGATCGATCACCATACCGGTTGCGGGGTCGTAACCGCCCCAGAAACTCAAAGGCTCGTCGAGTCGTATCACCTCCCCTGCAGCGGATCCGGGATTGAGCACCATCCCCTGTATGGCGTTGGCGGCAGAGAAACTCATCAGCTGCCTTTCATCCAGATCGACTCGTCACGCACAACGGTTCCGGCAACGGCAGACTCCACACAGTCCTCAAGACTCCCGAACGCCACTTCAACATCGAGCATCCCCGGTGCGTAGTAGGCCCACTTGGCCGAATTGGTCATAACGCGTCCTTTCGCCGCTCGGACAGCGGGCGAGAAATAGGTACAGGTATCCACCGTTACATTGACACCGGACGCTTCGAGCACATCAATCCAGCCCGCATCTCCTGCGCTGTTTGCAACATGCCGGCTGGTTGAAACATAAAAGGTGAGATCAGGATGAATGGGGCGTTGATCGAAAGCCGCGGCCAGGCGCTCGAACTCCGTCAGTGAAAAGTGCGGAGTCCCGAGTGCGACCATATTCAGGGGGCCGGGCGATGCCGTGGATAGCGAATCCCGCGCCTGTCGGAGCATTTCACTCGTCACGATCACCGTTTTCTCCGGGGCTTTGTGACCCAACGCGGTCGCGATGTCGGGCGCCTCCGGCGTAACGCCAGCGGCATGAAACAGGGCCACACCGCCGGACGCGGCTCCAGCCGCGCTGATAGCTTTCAGACTGTCAGGTGTCGTCGATGGTGGCAGGCCGTCGATCACGGGAATACGACTGCCCGTGGCGCCGCCCACGAGATGCCCAAGCACATGACAGAACACTTCCGTCGCACGTAAACCTGGATCGATTCGCGACACGTCAAAAACAATCTGCCCGTGTCTTGCCGCGTCCGTATGAAGACCGGCAAAAGGAACACGACCAACCAGTCCTGCGCAGACGTCGAGAAAATCGCCGTACTTGTTGGTGCGAGCACCAACAGCAGAGTTGAAATAAGCGACGGCGTTGGATTCCGAGCCGACAATATGCTCGCCGAAACCCGGACTTCCGGGAAGCTGATAGGGAGCGCAGGTCCAGACGGGGTTGGCGCCGAGATCAACATACAGGTCTGCCAGGTCGCGCGATTCCCGCAGCGTAGTCAAATTGGCGTCAATCCGAATCTCCGGCTGACTCAAGCTGACAGGGACCGTGTTCGTCCAGGCCGGAATCTCGAACTTCAGCCCGTGATCGACAAAATACTGAGCGAAATCGTTGTGCGCGGTGCCGTAGTAGTGACACGAATCTATGTGCACAAACCCGGCGTCGATGAGATATGGCGCACGCATGATGCTGGCCGCGCGTAACACGACCTGCATCGCAAACTGCAACGCTTCGCCGCGATCGCCGCTCGCAATTTCCCGGTCTCGTTCAGTCAGCTCAACCATCTCGTTCATGGAACTATCCTAGCGCGAAATCGCGCCTTCGAAACGTTCCGGGTTGAAAGTTGCCACAGTCCGTCTGCCAGACTGATCGCGCGGACGGCCCATCGATTGTCATCCAGGAGACTTCGTATCTGGAACAACATCCGGCGGCGTTTCCTGTTACGTTCGCTGCCCTATTCCGCTGTTTGACATGTCCGTCGATGAACAACCGCCTGGCAATTGCGCTGATGGCCCTGGCCATGGTCGCTCTCGCTTCCAATGACGCAATCTTCAAGTTTCTGGGCGCTTCGTTGCCGATGGGGCAAGTCGTCGCGATCCGCGGCGTTGCGTTGTGCACCGGTCTCGCCATTGTCCTGCTCGTATCCGGGCACGGGATCAAACCGAGGTTGCTAACCGAGAAGTGGTGCCTCGTTCGGGCCCTGACCGAAATGTTCGCCACGCTTGCGTTCCTGTCGAGTCTCGCCTACGTCCCGCTCGCGGTGGCCACAACGCTTGTGTTCACTTCCCCGATCATTTTGACTGCTGTGTCAGGCCCGCTGTTCGGTGAACGCGTTGGACCATGGCGCTGGCTGGCCGTACTGGCAGGGTTTGTCGGTGTGTTGCTGATCACATGGAGAGACGCGGACGGGTTCGATCTGCACCTGCTGCTGCCACTGGCGGCGGCGATAGGCGTGGCCGGACGTGATGTCGCAACCCGTTATATCCCCAAGGACATTCCCGCCGCGTCGGTGACCCTGACGACCGCGACCGTCGTGTCTCTGGCGGGACTGCTTACGCTTTTTCTGGGCTGGAAAGACAGCGTTGCGCCTTCTGAATACGGACTCTGCATCGCCGCGGCGTTACTGGTCGGTGTTTCTTTTTTCTGTTCGATCAAAGCCATTCGGATCGGTGAGCTCTCGTTGCTCGCCCCGGTCCAGTACATCATTATCATTTGCGCAACGGCGTATGGCGCCCTGATCTGGAATGAGATTCCGTCGCTTAACGCCGTCCTGGGAGGCGTCATCATCATCGGATCGGGATTGATAATTCTGTGGCGGGAGCAAGCTAGCTCACGCAGAAATGGATGATCCGGAGTCAAAGCGCTTGTAGCGCTCGGAGACGGGCCAATCGAACCGCTAGTAGACGCGCTTTTTGTCCGAATCGGTGTAGAGAATTTCGGACCAGTCATCGTTGACCACGTCACGCCGCTGACACGCTTCTTCGAAGTCCGCGTAATCACGAGCCGGCCGTGCGACATGTTCGTTGTGACCGCGGGTGTCACGCCCGGCGGCAACCTGCACTCGCATGTTGCCTTTAGTCTGGCGCACCTCGGGCGGTATATAACACTGAATTGTGAATCCAATGCGTCTGTCAGCGGTCAGGTTAGGCTTGGAGTCATGCAGCGTCTTTATGTGATGCAGGGACATTTGTCCTGGCTCAAGTATCAGCTCTACGGCGTCGGTTTCGTCGACGTCTCGTACGGTCTGACCTCGCGTAAGAATATTCGCGTCGTCGTCTGTATCGGTGTGAGGTCGAATTTCGTCCCGGTGTGAACCCGGTATCATGCGCATGCAGCCATTTTCTGCATTGCTGTGTGTCAGAGCGATCCAGGCGGAAATACCGAGATGCGGTGTCATTCCCATATAGGTGGCGTCCTGATGGAAGCTCACAAAACCATCGCTGTGCGCCTCTTTGACAAAAAGCACGGTGCCGCAGATGAGGACGTCATCGCCGAGCAGGCTTTTGGCGGCGGACACGATGACCGGATGGTGTGCGAGTTCGTCAAATAGCGGAAAAGCGACATGAGGATTATTTCGATGGCGGCCAACCAGCTGTCCGGGATACCGGACTTCGGCTTCCTCCAGACGCCGCCTGTAGTCTGCAGCTTCGTCCGGCGACATCACATCCAGCGGTGAAAGAAATCCATCCTTTTTGAACTGATCGATCTGCTGTTGATTCAGGGCCATCGATTACTTGTCCTTCTTGGCAGGAGAATCGAGAAATTTGAAGCGGTCTCCGAGCAGCCCCGGAACGATCGTGGCTGACGGTTCGAACTCGCAATCGAAAGTGAAGGCGTCGGTTCGCAGGCCACCGCTGCTTGATTCAATGCGCGCAGCGCTCACGGTCTCACGACGAAAATTTACGGTTACCAGAAGTGATCGTGTGACCGAGATGTCCGACAATGACACCACTGACGAAACATGATCGTCGTCGATGGAGAGCAGATGTGCAGTCTTTCGATCCTGGGAATTCGTCTGAACCCGCATGAGAGGACCACCATCGGCTTTCGGTATCCAGTAGATCACCACGGGCATTCGCTCAAGCTTTGTGTTGGCGCCCATCATCCATGACGAGTAGCGGTTTTTTACCGAGTCGTCGTCATCGTCCGTGCCACCGGCGGTTGGCCCGTAGTTGAAAAGCCCGGCGTGGTCCGCAAGTTCGCAGCGCACGATCGTGGTTTCAACCGAAAGCAGCGCGTGGGCATGCGTAGACCAGCAAAGCAACGAGAACAGCATTGCCAGACCAGCCATCGGCCGGTTGGCGGCAGACCGTGCTGGCCGGATTCTCAGTCGATGGTCTATGAAGTTGCCAGAGGCAACAAAAAGTCGATGTATCTGGTCAGACAAGGATCATTGCTCCGTCAAAAACCGTCTCTAGTCTGGCCGACGCGTTGAGCGAAAATCAAGGACCTGATGCCCGAGGTCGTTAATCGAGGGAATACTTCGCGTTCAGCCGAGTCTTTCCCAGTATGTATCCGTCATCGACGTCGAACTTGTACAGATGTGAGATCTTGTTCCGCTGGTCAAACTCATAAAGGAAATAGTCTCGACCGGGGTATTCTCGAATCAACTCTTCGTTGTTCCGCTTCATTTTCTTGTCGCGCCCGTCGCGGGCAAACAAAACTCTGCCTTTCAGATCAAGATCGTTGAGCCTGAATCCGGTCGCGTAGTAGTCATTATAGACAGCGCCACGCAGCGTGTTCTTGCGCGCGACAAACACCAGCGCTTCGCGTTCTTCACCGACCTTGTGATGCTCCATCACAATCGGCAGAAAGTCCTCTATGTCACCGTGATGGGGCTTGAACCACCGGTGATATTCAGGGCTGTGGACGGTCAACGACCACGCGACCCCGAACACAAGCATGACGACGGGTAGCCACTTGGCGATCGGCACGGGTTTGAGTCGGTGTCGCCAGTCATCCCAGCCCTTGGCCGCCAGCACGAGCAGGAACGGAACCCCGGTGAAGAAGTAGCGCGCTACCAGCCATTCCTCCCAGTACCAGTAGTAGTAGTACAGTCCGGCCAGCGCCAGCACGGGACCGATCAGCCAAAGTTCGCGAACAAACCCGCGGAGGAGAAAAAACGGTGCGAACACCAGTACCCACGCCGGGATCGGCCAGCCCACAAGCCGCTTGTCGATCTCGCGAAACCGGTCCCAGTTGTGTTTACGCGCCTTCGCAGGGGTGTACACATAACCGCTGTCGCCAACCCGGCCAAAGCCAAAATCGGCCGTGTCTTTCATGTCTATGCGGTGTCCGGTCATTCCCGCCTTGCCAACCGCAACGTCCTGCCAGGCCAGCAGCGTCAGAGCGCCGCTGCCCGCAAGGGCAATCGCGACCAGTATCGGTTTCCAGAGTTCAAGCGCTCGGCGAAAACGGACAACGACGCCAAGCGCCGTGACTGCTCCGATCAGCAATGCCGCTTCGGGACGAATCAGGACAGTGAATCCGACTGCAGCACCCGCAATCACGGCAAAGCGCGTCTGTCCGGTTCGCATCAGGCGCAACGTCGCCCACCACCCAAGCGCTACGCCCAGCGCTGCCGGCGTGTGCGACAGATGGGACGCTGACACGACGCTGATATAGGGGGACGTCAACGCCAGAAGGCCGGCAACGCGGGCAGGAACCTCACCGAACATTTCGCGGGCGATTTCGCTGATCATAATTACCAGCAAGCCACCCAGAATGGGGTTGATGATCCAGGGGGCACCAACCATGACGCCGGGCACCAGCAGCAGAGACCAGCCCGGTGGGTACATACCAACAAAATATTCTGGCTTGTCGATCGGAGAAACGACTCCAAACATATCGAACCAGATTTTGGTTTCAGGGTTAACAGGCCACAGAAGATGGCCACCGGCAAAGATCTTCGCCTGGTATACCGCGGCCACGCTGTCGTCAATTCGTGGAATTCCGTGGAACACCTTGTGGCATATCCAGGCGTACGCGACGGTGGCAATCACAAACAGGCAGAGATTAAACAGCCAGCGCGGCGACTGCACCGCAACTTTGTACAGAGTCTGAATTGCAGAGGAATTCGTCAGCGTCATGTCGGGTCAGATATTGATCTGAATAGAGTTCGGATAATAAACAAAAAAGCCGCCTGAACCGAAGTGAATTGCAGGCTTCTCAATTAATCGCAATCAGGGCAGCCACGAAGAGGGCTGCTTGATCATGACGTTGAAAGAAATCGATATCCGAGGAGAATCAGACAGATTCGGATGGACTTCATGATGCAGAAAAGCTGGCCATATCATCAACGTACCCGGATCCGGGGATAGCGTCAGCGCAGCATCGATTTGAGCATCACCGGCGATCGCATTCATGTTGGCCTGAGGCCTGGGATCGTAAAGCGAGATGGCACCCGGGGTGAGATCAGAACGTCGACCTCCATCGTGACCTCCGGCACTCGGCATCGCCACGTAATAGGTCCCACTGAGATAGCTGTGCGGATGATTGTGCAAAGAATGGTAGTCGCCCAGTCGATTGACGTTGGCCCAGGCGTGGATCGAAAACTCAGGATCATAGTCAACACCGGTGTCGCGCAGAAAATCTCTGACCGATGTGCGCACACAGTCTCGCAACCATCTGATCACAGGATGCGGATTGTCAAAGAGATCGCCCTGTCGATACTCGGTTGTCAGATCAGCCTGCTTTTCGTCCAGATCGAGGACGAGTCTGGTAATCAGCTCGTTGGCGCTGTCCGCGCCCGGCAGCGAGCACTCGTACAGTGCGGTTGGCCACAAATGGCGAACTTGTCCGGTTGAGGCAGTCAATAGAGCGTCTTTTTCAGTCTCTCTGGGTAGGCTTTGTCGTACTCCTCGGCGTCGACGTCTTCGGTCAGCGCCGCAAGTATTGCGCCGGTTCCGGGCAGGTCAGTTCGCTTGATCTGACCTTCGCTTTTCCAGAGGCCGGAGCGAACCAGTGCCTTCTGACACTGAAAGTACATGGTGTCGACGGTTACAGCGATGACGGCCTTCGGCAGCTTGCCCTTGACAGGAAAACGCTCAAGCAGTTCGTCGTCTAGACAGATCTGCGCTCGCCCGTTGATGCGAATCGTCTCACCGACTCCCGGGATCAGAAACAGCAGCGAGATGCGCGGGTCCCTGACGATATTGCGCAATGAATCCAGCCGGTTGTTGCCCGGTCGATCCGGAATCAACACCGTCTTGCTGTCAAGCACATGACAAAAACCCGGCGGGTCACCCCGTGGTGAGCAGTCGAGCCCTTCCGGTCCCGATGTTGCGATCACCACAAACGGCGACTTTTCGATAAATGACCGGTAGTGATCGCTGATGTGGTCGATCTCTTTGACCAGAGATGTCTTCACCGGCTGGCCGTAATGATTTTCGAGTGCTTCCAGGGTTTCAAGCTTTTTGACGAATGAAGACATGGGATCGAGCTATCGGGAATATTGTGAACTCAAGTCTAACACCGTCAATCCACACTTGAGGCTGCAGACGTTATGCGACAATGTGCGAATACATCAACTCTCAGAAGTTAACGACCATGGGCAACGCCCTTAAGCATTTTGCGCTATCGACCGTGGGTTCGATCATCGTTCTCGCGCTTGCCGGCTGCGGCAGCGGCGCAACCAGTTCAGGCGCTGGCGCCAGATTTCTTGAAACACCGATCGTCTTCAACAATCTGGGTTCAGAGATTCAATGCGACAACGTCATCGTTGAAAAGGGCGCTCTGGATACAGGGGGCAGCTTCGCCCAGTGCACGTGGCCGTGCGGAGTCGGCGGTCCGCGCAATCTCAACAGAGAATTCTATCGTCGCCGCTGGACAAGATCTGATTCAACATCGCCGTATCGTTTTGAGAGCGACGAAGTCGAGGCCGGGATCTGCCTCTGATCCCGACGCATCGCCGAGCCGTCGCGCAGTGCAGCGGCGTAAGACAGCGTGCGCAGTTCAGCGACCGTAGGGCTATTACGATGGGGTCGGGTAGTCGCCAAGCCGAACGCGCGTGACGAGCCTCAGGCTCATCACGCACTGGTGGAATTCCTTCAGCTGACGTTTGAAAGCGCCGTGGCCGGCTCTGCTCGAAGCGCCCGATCCATCGCGGGACTGACAAACGGAAAGAGTCTCTCGTATAGCGGCGCTTCGGTTATGGCATCTCCGCTTGCGCGATACACCGTATCGATTTGCTGGACGATGATGTCGGCGACGTTGTAGCGCGGATCCCGACCATGCGTCACCACGAGATACTCAAGCAGTTCATATGAGTAGTCTGCGAAATCGAGAATATCGGCGATACAGGCCAGTTTGAGAATGCTGTCGGGCGTCTTCCAGCGATCCTCGGTCTGGGGGTTCAGTGGATCACGCAGGTAGTACGCTTCGCCCCACACAATCTGCCCGGGATGAATCGTCGAGTGGATCGGTGAGTTCGCTCGTACCTGACGGGTCTGATGCAGTTCGAACAGCTTGAAGCCCTGCGCACGCATATGCGCGTCGACCTCTGTAAACATCGGTTGATCGCAGTACAGCTCTTCAAACTCAACCTCGACCTGGACCGCAAGTGTCGATGCGTTAATCACTTCGGCACCACCCTTGAGGACATCCAGATCTGCACCCTGGACGTCGACCTGCAGAAAGTCGATCGGGCTCAGGTTTTCACTGCTGCAATACAGATCGAGAGTTGTGGTTTCGATACGCGTGGTGTGATCCAGCCCGGCAAGCTCGGACAACCCGTTAAACCGCCGCAGCAATTCTTCATTGGGCGCGTAGAGCGAACTGCACATGGGGTGCTTGGTCACGTAGAGCGTGGTTTCACCAGCCGTGTCGTTCAGCGCGACCGGAATATGTTTTTCAACCCAGTCGATATCTCGATTGAGCAAATCTGCGTTGGCTTCTTCACAAGTCGCAGGATCTGCGTCGAATCCGTAAATGCAAAGCTTGGGGGCAAAAACACCCCAGCTTTGAGTAGCATAGTCATCGTTGGAGTCAATCTTCCGTGAGCCAACGTTGCAGACGGTCATTGTCAGATGATCAAGACAACCTGCCTGCTTCAATGCATGGACAAACATCGCCATAAATTTTTCCCTTCGCACGCTTCCTGCGTACGTATGGACCGGTTGAGATTCAGTAAGCCAGACAAGCGAATGAAAAATTTCAACGAACAGTTGCGAGTCGTGACTGCGCTGGTACGAAAATCCATTTCGTTAAACCTTTGGGCGCTGTCTTCGCCTGACTGTGTATAGCCTAGAGGAACTCGAGGTCCTTAAAAAAAAACCCGCTGGAATGTATTTCGAACGGGATGAATGGAGAACGATACCGATCTCCGGCATCAATCCCCAGTGAAGAAGAGTTTCAAACCGCCTCGCGGTTAGTCGAAACAACCAACCGTCGCCGTTCAACTACCGAAAACACAACTTCGAACTCAATAAACTCAAGATCTAACACAGCGTAATGAATCTATTTCTTCATCACTGTAACCAAGTTCACTTAAGACTTTTTCGGTATCAAATCCGAGAGACGGGAGGTCCAGTTCTCCGACAACAGGCAGTCCATCGTACTCAACGGGCATTGCGGGGGTTTGGAACTCTGTGCCGTCAGCGTTGCGGGACGTCACAAGTCCACCTGGACGCTTAACGTGGGGATCATCGTACATTTCGACCGGTCGTTTGATCGGTGAGTACGGCAGGCCGAGCTGTTCCAGTTTTTCGACGAGTTCAGTTTCGTTAAATTGGATTAGACATTTTGCAACAATCGGGATCGTCCAGCCTCGCGCATTGATTCGGTCAACTTGTGTCACAAGACGTTCGTCTTCCGCGAGTTCCGGAAGGTCAAACTCCTCGCAGAACTGAACCCATTGCGTACCCGTAACAACCCCGACGAAAACCTGACGCCCGTCGGCGGTTTCAAAGATGTCATAGACCGGCCAGGAGAAATCGCGATCAGGCATTGGCGGCGGCTCGATTCCTGTGAGTTGATACTGCACCATGTGCTGCGCAACCATCAGCAGGCTGTTTTCAAACAGCCCCACTCGGATCGACTTGCCGCTGCCATTTCTTTCTCGCGCAAGTAGCGCGCCAAGAAACGACAACGCACCGTGCATGCCTCCCATGATGTCGTTCGCCGACGAACCCACCCGCAGTGGATTGCCCTTGGGCCCTGTCATGTAGGCGAGCCCTGACATCATCTGTACTACTTCATCGAGCGCCGGGCGATGCGCATAGGGCCCTGACAGAAACCCCTTGCAGCTCACGCGGATCAAGCGCGGCCAGCGTTCCTTGATTGTTGCGTCATCAAGACCGAGTCGTTCAACCGCCCCGTCGCGAAAGTTCTCAACAAATCCATCAGCCGTGTCGAGCAGGCGGTAAAGAGCGTCACGACCGGCATCGGTTTTCAGGTCCAGCGCAACCGATCGCTTGCCACGATTGAACACCGGGAAGAAGGCTGCGCCCATTCCGGTGAGCAGCCTGGTCTTGTCACCTTCGGGAGGCTCTACTTTGATGACCTCGGCGCCGAGCTGCACGAGGAACATGCCACAAGAGGGCCCCATCACCATATGGGTCATCTCTACGACGCGAACGCCTTCAAGCGGCAGGGGGGCGCAGGCACCATTGTCAGTCATCGAAGAACCTCGATCG
The DNA here is from genome assembly GCA_938034705.1 of uncultured Gammaproteobacteria bacterium. Classification (GTDB taxonomy): domain Bacteria; phylum Pseudomonadota; class Gammaproteobacteria; order Arenicellales; family CALHMG01; genus CALHMG01. Next base: position 11,201 of record CALHMG010000352.1, on the reverse strand, counting down.
GGTCACGGCGTTTGCCACCCCGGGTTTCGGCATTTGATGAATGGTGCCCGTGATGTCGAGAAGTAATCATTCATCGAGCATCGCAACAATTTCGAACTCTGTCACCATACCTTCATAAGCAAGTGCATTGAGCGGAATGCCCGTTGAGGCCGGCCCGGGCGTGGTAAAAAAACTTGAGCGAATGTTCATATTGTCATGCAGCGCATCGGGGCCATCCGCACCTGAATAAAACGCATTGACTTTGATAACGTCCACCATCGTTGCCCCCAGCGACTGAAGAACACGAACGTTGTTGCGCATGCTCGTTGCCGCCTGGGTCTTCATGTCGTGTGGATCAACAACCTCGCCGTCTGAATTCATCGAGACCTGTCCACCGGTAAAAACCATGTTCTGGCAGCGAAGTCCGTGTTTAAACGGCAGATGCACCGGCCAGTCCCAGTGACCCTCGGGCCACGCATGTTGTTTGGGCAGACTCGTTCCGTCTTCACCGAGCATGATCCAGCAGTCCGTCTGAATCATCAGCCCCGGCAGCTTGAGACTGGTAACAGGCAAACCGGTCGCAACCGGCCCCGGTTCGGGGTAATACCCCGCACGCACTTCGGCGCTTTTTGCCCACTCCCGCGCGGTACCGCCACCCACATACCAGTTGTTTATCTTGACGATGTCGTCGCGAGAGCCGCCGACGAAGGCGAGAACAGCATCGAGCTTTTCGAGAACGCAATGACTCTGTGCGACCACATCGTCAGGTGCAATGAGTTCTCCGCCACTATCCTGAGCTAACAGACCACCGACGTGCGTAAAGCGGCCGTGCTGCACGACCTGATTAAACGGCCCGTTCGCCGAGGGCATCACCTTTCGAGGCGCGTCGCTGATAATTCCATACGCGTCGATCTCGACCGTCACACCCGGGTAGAAAAAATCCTGTAACGGAACGAACGTAATGACCGGCAACGCAGACATGGACAGCTGATCTGCAAGCCAGCTTTCATAGTGATGGATATCCAGGTCACGCCCGGGAACAAAGTACACCACAAGCTTTGATACATCATCCATGGCGCAGCCCATCGCTTCTACGATGGACTGAATATGCTCGAGTGCACGGCCCGACTGTGCGTAAAGATCGCCGGGGTTTCTTACTTCCCCATCGCCAGCAAGATCAGCCTGACCGCAGAGCATGAAGAGGTCCTGCTGTCGTACACCCATGCTGTACGGAATATCGACGCGCATGCGCCAGTGATCATCGGGGTAGACGCATAGCCGCTCGTCTAACGTCATGATGCAGCGCTCTGGATCAGGGCGATTCTGTACGCCGCCTCGTCGTCAACTCGCGTTGTTACGTCCGGACTCGCCGACATCCACCGCGACGCCGAGCCGATCACGACTGCGTTTAGCCTTTGCCCGCAAACAGGAGACGAAAGAAAATCATGAACAGTACCGCGCCGATAGCAAGGAATACGCCGTTGGAGGTGTGGTACAGGGACGCACTCTCTTCGGTTAATAACGGAAGCGCCTCGGAGTTGTGCATGTTCACCACGTAGGCAATACCCATAACCATGGTGCCGCCAACCATCGACCAGTGACGCTTGCACAAAGCGATCAACAGCGCACCCACAAACAAAAACGGGCTGGCAAAGTAGCTGTAGTCGGCGAGTCGCGGGATCGCGTTACGCAGAATATTTGTGATGCGATTCACGACACCCTGGATGGATGCGGCCATGGCGTCATCGGGCGCCAGCAGCAGCAGCACGCCGACCGTGACCGCAGTGACGGCGATCAGCAATGATGCGCGCGATGCATGCCGGGGTTCACGACTCGTCGCAACGGATCTGCTGTTTGCGTGAAGCCCACGTTTGAAAATGTGATTGTCCATATCACTGCTCACTTTGATCTTGACGCTGTTATGCCTTCATAAACAAACAGATGCAAGTCATAGTTAACGTGAATTAACGAACAGGCAGTGATGATTTGCCCGCTTTTCAACGACTTAACTGCGATCAAATGGATCCGGCTTCGCCGCCACCAGAGGCAGCAGGAATTTGAAGATGATGTAGATCAAAGGGACGGGCAACAGAAACTGCACTATCTGGGGCAGAACGATACCGCCCTGCCCAAGGAGATAACGGATAAATACAGGGATACAGATCGATGCAGCGATACCGAGAAAGTAGCTCGACACCTGCCACTTGTTCTCGCAGTTAGGACACACCCAGGGTTTGAATCGTGACGAATTCAGCTTGTCCCAGAAACTCACGGGGTGGCTGCAGTTGGGGCACTTTGCGTTCAAGGCGGGATTCCTTCAGTAGTGATGCCGTGGCATCTGCCATGTGAAAAGTCGATCATGGATCGCGCGCTTCCCTGCTCGCAACTTCAACGCGAAAAAAAGGCGACCCGGGCCCGAGGACCGAATCGCCTGTTCACAAAACTCCGGCGCCGGGACCGCCCGATGCGCCTGTCCCCGACCGCGGTCGGGTCAGTTTTCAGCTGCCTGTCAGGCAGCCTTCTCCATCGCGGCTGACCATTTGCCGCGCGCCGCCGCGCCGTTCATGGCGGCGCGGTGTCCCGCAATGTTGCTCGCCTTTTCTGCGTTTTCCTTTTTGCCGGCCCAGGCTGTCATCGCCGCGTGTTGCAGCGCTCTGCCGTAGGAGAAGGTGACGTTCCAGGGATGTGGTCCAGCCTTGTTCATTGCATTCAGGTGTGCGGTCGCTTCCTCGTCGGACTGACCGCCTGAAAGAAACGCAATGCCAGGCACTGACGACGGCACCGTTGAAAGCAGACAGCGCAAGGTCATTGCGGCTACCTGTTCGACGCCCGCTCGACCGGTGGCTTTGTCACCGCTGATAACCATGCTTGGCTTGAGCACAATGCCTTCAAGTGCCACGCCCTGCTCTGCCAGTGCGGCGAAAACGGCCTGCTGTACATACTGCGTTTTTTCGTAACACTGTTCGATGCTGTGAGTGCCGTTGATAAGCACTTCAGGTTCGACGATTGGGACGATGTTGTTTTCCTGGCAAATTGCCGCGTAGCGGGCAAGTGCGTGAGCATTGGTACTCACGGCAGCCTGCGTCGGCATGTATTCACCTATTCGGTAGACGGCGCGCCATTTAGCAAAACGCGCACCGAGCTTGCCGTACTCCTGCATACGCTCACGCAACCCGTCGAGACCTTCGGTGACCGTTTCACCTTCCTCACCAAAAGCGAGATCTTTGGCGCCAGCGTCAACTTTGATACCAGGCACGATGCCCTGTGCGTTAAGAACCTCAACAAAGGTCTTGCCACCGGTCGTCTTGTCTCTGAGAGTCTCATCGAACAGGATGGCCCCGCCAAAATGGTTGCCGATACCTGGCGCGGTCACCAGCATGGTGCGATATTCGCGCCGCATCTCGGGCGTAGTTGGAATGCCCAGAGCTTCAAAACGTTTGTTGCAGGTGCCGTGGCTTTCATCCATCGCCAGAATTCCGCGACCCTTTCCGGTCATGGCTTCGGCGGTTGCTTTGAGCGTATCGAGATTCACTGACTGTCTCCCCTTATTAGTCTGAAATTTTCTGGTAACTGATCAAGCGTACCGGGTAACAGGCTCTGTCCAGCCGTCACTCGCAGGTCAGCACTTTCATTGTGTTGGTTCCGCCCTCAACGCCGTCCAGATCTCCCTTGGTAAGAATAATCTTCTCGCCCGGATTGATTGCACCACTTCGTCGCAGTTCACTCATCACCTGACGCTCAACCGAAACCTTGGTCTCGATTTCAGGGTTAAAGCTGATCGGATACACCCCTCGATACATGGCGACTCGACGATGCGTTCTTTCGTGTCGCGTGACCGCGTAGATCGGCAGTTCAGAGTTGATACGACTCATCCACTTGGTCGTGGAGCCTGACTCGGTCAGCGCGACAATAGCGGCGACGTCGAAATGATTGGCCGTATACATAGCCGCCATCGCGGTGGCTTCTTCGGAGTTATCAAAATGTTGCTCGAGACGATGGCTGGAAACCATCACCTCCGGGTGTCTCTCTGCGCCGCGACAGATTCGATCGAGAGATTCGATAACAAGTGACGGATGGTTTCCGACTGCGCTCTCGGCCGACAACATGACGCAATCTGTACCGTCGAGCACAGCGTTGGCCACATCGAGCACTTCGGCGCGGGTTGGCTGTGACGACTCAACCATTGACTGCATCATCTGCGTTGCCGTAATCGCGATAGCGTTACGTTTGCGGGTTTCGGCGATCAGTCGTTTTTGTACCGCCGGCAGCTCGGCATTGCCAATTTCGATGCCGAGATCTCCCCGGGCAATCATGACAACATCGGAAGCGTCGATAACCTCTTCCATGTTTTCAATCGCTTCTGCCCGCTCGACCTTGGAGACCAGGTGAATGTGATTACCACCTGCCGCATGGGTGAGTTCTCGCGCGACATGCATGTCGACCGCATTACGAACAAATGACACGGCGACGTAGTCCACGCCAAGCTCGGCGGCAGTTCTGATGTCGGCGTGATCTTTTTCGGTCAACGTAGCCGCGGTAAGACCACCACCACGCTTGTTGACACCTTTGTTGTTGCTCAGCTCACCGCCGACCTTGACGATGGTATTGATGGCCGAACCACGAATGCTCTCGACCGTTAATATGATGTTGCCATCATCAAGCATGAGAACATCGTCAACCTTCAGGTCACGCGGCAGTTCCTTGTAGCTGCAGCCGACCTGGCTCTGGTCGCCGGCGCTGGGGTCGATATCGCCATCGATGGTGAATTTGGCGCCGACCTCGAGCATGATCTTGTCGTCGACAAAACGATCTACCCTGATCTTTGGACCCTGAAGGTCCGCCATGATGCCGACGGCTCGCTTGTGGCGGTCTGCCGCCCCGCGAACCGCTTCTATGCGGGCACGGTGATCGTCGATGGAACCATGAGAAAAGTTGATACGGGCCACGTCAAGGCCCGCTTCGACCATCCTGTCGAGTTCGCCATCACGGTCCGTTGCCGGCCCCAGTGTGGCGATAATCTTTGTCCTTCTGAGCATGGGACAAGTGTATCTGGTTCGAATTCACTATCAAAGCCAAACACGAACCATTGGAGTCGCCATGACCAACCGGTCAGCCCGACAGAGCGTCGGGTTCACCCGATCGAATCTTAATGCACGGCTTTCAACTCAGGCGCGACTTTCCAGCATCGCCACGGCCGGAAGTTTCTTGCCCTCGAGAAATTCCAGAAAGGCACCGCCACCTGTAGAAATGTAGCTGACTTTATCCGCGATTCTGTATTTGTCGACCGCGGCGAGAGTGTCGCCGCCTCCTGCGATGGAGAACGCACTGCTGTTCGCAATCGCCTCGGAGACAACCCGCGTGCCGTCGCCAAACTGCTCTATCTCGAATACGCCGACGGGTCCGTTCCATACGATCGTGCCCGCTTTGGCAATTCTCGCAGCAAGATCCCTGGCTGAACGCGGACCGATGTCGAGAATCATGTCATCTGCGGCAACATCGGCAACGTCTTTGACGGTGGCCTCGGCGTCCTCGGAGAACTCCTTGGCGACAACCACATCAACGGGTACCGGAATCTCCCCGCCGGCGGATTTGGCAGCAGCCATCAATCGCCTGGCTTCCGGGACCAGATCTTTTTCGAACAGACTCTTGCCAACGCCATGGCCAGCCGCCGCGATAAACGTGTTTGCAATACCGCCCCCGACGATCAGGTTATCGACCACGCCTGAAAGACTCTCCAGCACCGTCAGTTTTGTCGACACTTTGGAGCCGCCGACAATGGCAGCAACGGGTTTGCGTGGCTGATTCAATGCTTTCGCGAGAGCATCAAGCTCACCCGCAAGCAATGGCCCTGCGCAAGCGACGGGTGCAAACTTTGCGACACCATGAGTTGATGCCTGGGCGCGATGTGCCGTCCCGAACGCATCCATGACATAGACATCACACAGCGCAGCCATTGTTCTGGCAAGCGCCTCGTCATCGGACTTCTCACCTTTGTTGAAGCGCACGTTCTCACAAAGCATGACCTGTCCGGGTTTGGGCGTGAAACCATCGAGCCAGTTTTTGACAAGCAGCACCGGCTCACCCAGCAACGACGACAGTCGACCGGCCACGGGGCGAAGAGAAAACTCGTCTTCATACTTTCCCTCTGTGGGACGACCGAGATGACTCATCAACATCACGCGCGCACCCGCTTTCTGCGCCGCTTTGATTGTCGGCAACGACGCCCTGATTCGCGCATCGTTGCTGACACACCCGTCTTTCACGGGGACGTTGAGATCCTGGCGGATCAATACGCGTTTACCTTTCAGATCGAGATCTGACATTCGCTTAAGTGCCATGGCTTTATTCCGGGAGCTTCATTTATCTGTAAATGTGGATTGTTCGTGAGTACCAGAACGAACTGTGGGAGCAACCTTGCCAGATCGTCTGGCGAAGATGGCTCCCACCGGGAACTGACCTGTCATCGAAAATTTAAGTTACCGACGACGGTCAGGGTCGCTGTGCCTGATTCAGGCATTCATCAACGCGGTCGTCGTATCCAGCATGCGATTCGAGAAGCCCCACTCGTTGTCGTACCAGGAACATACCTTCACGAGTTTGCCATCGATCACACGGGTCATGAATGCATCAAAGGTGCTCGACGCAGGGTTGTGATTGAAGTCGCTTGAGACAAGTGGATCTTCGTTGTACGCGAGGATTCCTTCAAGGGGGCCGTTAGCAGCCGCAGCCTTAATGATGCTGTTTACTTCGTCCACCGACGTTTCGCGACCTGCGGTAAAGGTAAGATCGACCATCGACACGTTGATCGTCGGTACGCGAATCGAAAAGCCGTCCAGCTTGCCGTTCAGATCCGGCAGGACGAGGCCAACCGCTTTGGCTGCGCCTGTGGTTGTCGGAATCATCGACTGTGTTGCAGATCTTGCGCGTCGCAGATCGGAGTGAAACACGTCGGTAAGCACCTGGTCGTTGGTGTAGGCGTGGACTGTGTTCATCAGACCCTGCAGAACACCGATGCTGTCATGCAGCGGCTTTACCAAAGGCGCAAGACAGTTTGTCGTGCAAGACGCATTGGAAATTACAGTATCCGTAGACTTGAGCGTGTCATGGTTAACGCCATAGACGATTGTCGCGTCAACATCGGCACCGCCTGGCGCCGAGATCACAACTTTCTTTGCGCCACCTTTGAGGTGCGCGCCGGCTTTTTCTTTGGTTGTGAACAGGCCGGTACATTCGAGAACGACATCACATCCAAGCTCGCCCCATGGCAGCTTGGCCGGATCACGTTCGGCGAGAACCTTGACAACATCACCCTTCACGACGAAACCGTCGTCGTGAACACTCACGTCAAACGGGAAAGGTCCGTGAGCGGTGTCGAAACGCAGGAGATGCGCGTTAGTCTGAGCGTCGCCCAGGTCATTAATAGCAACGATGTTGAATTCTTTTTCGCGGCCGCTTTCAAAGATCGCGCGAAACACGTTACGACCAATTCTTCCGAAACCGTTGATGCCAATATTAATGGCCATTGCTCTATCCTCTTTAAATAACGTTCTATAGCGAACTGATATCGAATTTCTATCGAAAAACTGTCAATCAAAAAACAATCAAATCATTTCCGGGCCAGAGACCTGCACAGCTAACCCAGCGTCTGTCGAACGGCCTGCGCAACACTCGCTGAAGTGATGCCAAAGTGTTCGTAGAGCTGCGGCGCTGGCGCCGACTCTCCGAAGGTGTCGATTCCGATCACAGCACCGTCAAGCCCGACATACTTACGCCAGTAGTCGGTAACGCCTGCTTCAACCGCAACGCGTGCCCGACAGTCAGGCGGCAGGACGGAATCCCGGTAGGCCTGATCCTGTGCATCGAATACATCCGTCGAAGGCATTGAGACTACCCGTACCTGATGGCCTTCGTCTGTGAGTAATTGTGCGGCTTCCATCGCCAGAGAGACCTCTGACCCCGTCGCAATGATGATGGCGGCGGGTTTGCCGTTGCATTCTTTCAGTACGTAGCCGCCTCGCGAGATCATGGCGATCTGCGCGGCGTCGCGATTCTGAAACGGCACGCCCTGACGCGTAAACAGCAGACTGCTCGGTCCCGTGCGGTTTTCAATTGCGAATTTCCAGGCCACCGCGGATTCAACGGTGTCGCAGGGTCGCCACACTGACATGTTTGGAATCAGACGCAGTGTCGAGGTCTGCTCGACCGCCTGATGCGTGGGACCGTCCTCACCGAGGCCAATCGAGTCATGGGTAAAGACAAAGATCGAGCGGATCTTCATCAGCGCTGCCATGCGTAACGCGTTGCGGGCGTATTCGCTGAACATCAGGAACGTACCGCCGTAGGGAATAACACCGCCGTGCAAAGCCATGCCGTTCATGATCGCGCACATGCCAAATTCGCGGACACCATAATAAATGTAGTTGGCGTCAAAACTGTCGGGCGCCATGTCCCGCGAAGCCGCGATCCGAGTGTTGTTCGAGCCTGTGAGGTCAGCTGACCCGCCAAGAAACTCAGGCAGCGATGGGGCAAAAGCCTCGAGCGCCTGCTGGGACGCCACGCGGGTTGCGGGGGATGCCGCCGCTTCGTTGATGGCCGCGATCGCCTTCTCGGCATCTGTGGCCCAGCTTTTCGGCAGCTCACCGGCCATGACTCTTTCGAACTCTGCGGCAAGTTCCGGGTGCGCCGATCGATAGGCTTCAAAGCGTGTGTTCCAGTCGGCCTGCGCTTCGGTGCCACGTTCACCACAGTGCCATTCTTTCGCGACATCAGCCGGGATTTCAAACGGAGCGTGAGGCCAGTCGATTTTCTTGCGGGTTGCCGCGATTTCTTCATCACCCAGCGGCGCGCCGTGCGTTGATGAAGTGCCCTGCTTGTTGGGTGAGCCCCAGCCGATAATGGTCTTGGCACAAATCAGCACCGGCTTGCGGGTCTGCGCGCGCGCTTGAGCCATCGCCGTGTTGATGGATTCGAAATCGTGGCCGTCGACGTTCTCGATCACCTCCCAGCCATAGGAACGAAATCGCTCTGGCGTGTTGTCGCCAAACCACTGTCCGACTTCGCCGTCGATAGAGATGTTGTTGTCGTCGTAGACGACCACGAGTTTGCCCAGCCCCAGCGTTCCCGCCAGCGAGCACACCTCGTGGGAGATACCTTCCATGAGACAGCCATCGCCTGCGAAAACCCAGGTGTGATGATCAACAATTTCGTGGCCCGGTTTATTGAACCGCGCTTCGAGTACCGACTCCGTGATCGCCATACCGACCGCATTGGCAAGACCCTGTCCCAGCGGACCGGTTGTCGTTTCGATACCGGGCGCGTATCCGTACTCAGGGTGACCGGGTGTCTTGGAATGCAGCTGACGAAAATTCTTAAGTTCGCTGATGGGCAGGTCATAGCCTGTCAGGTGCAGTAGCGAGTACAGCAGCATTGACCCGTGGCCGTTGGACAGCACAAAGCGATCGCGATCAGGCCAGGTCGGATCCAGCGGATTGTGCTTGAGAAAGTCACACCACAGGACCTGGGCCAGATCGGCCATTCCCATGGGCGCTCCCGGGTGGCCCGAATTGGCTTGTTGCACGGCGTCCATCGAGAGCGCACGCACTGCGTTTGCTAAGTGGCGGCGCGACGGCGAGGCGGACTCAGTCATGTCAATTGACTCTGTTGGATCGAGTTAGGGGCGCTGCGAATTATGCCCCAAAGCTCCGCTTGTTTGGTGAGCAGACGCAAAAAAGCCCGCGATCACGCGGGCTTTTTTCTGGCCGGTCGGTGCCGACGCGTCGCCTAAAGCGCTTTCAGGATCGGGATCGCCATGACACCGATGACTGCCAGCACGGCAACTGCAGCAAGCAGGCTGAGCGCGAACTGATGCCAGGCAAAGGCGCGGGCACGAAGACGACTGGGAATTCGATCTGCTGTGTCCACACGTTTGACTCCTGAAGTACCGGGTTTCGCAGACTTGCGGTCGGGAGTGAACTGGGATTCTCCCCGTCCGGGCGCCTTGCGAAACGCACTATATCGACAGCCGACAAGGCGACTCAAGGCACGCAAAGGACAACGTGGATATTGCCCGGGTTACATCAGGTGATCACACCCGACAAAAGCGAGGGGAACCCACGCCTGCCCGATTCTGGACCCGTTGTCCCCTGCAAACAGCTAGCGGACGCGCCCGCGGCCAGCCTCATCGATGGCTAGCGACGATGCCCCGTATCCTGCATGTTCTGGTTAATCCACGCGGACCACTCTTCATAGAGGGTCTCGTCGGCTGCCGCGACAACCGAACGCTTGGTCAGCGTGTTGCAGCGCAGCTCACTGCCGTCGAGGGTACGCGCGATGCCGCCCGCCTCACTCAGTATCAACGCACCCGCGGCGTAGTCCCAGAGTTTCTGGCCGCCATGGATATATAGATGAAAGCGACCGCAGGCGAGCCAGCACCATTCCAGAGTACTCGAGCCAAGATGTCGCGTCGGGCCAAAGGGTGGAGAGGCGACAAGACGCTCGGACAGTCTTCGGTAAACCCGCTTGTAGTCAACGCATGCGGTGGCGCGGCGAATCTCCATGCCGCCGGTTGTGTTCAGCGGCATGCCGTTGATCCACGCGCCGTGACCGCGCTCGGCCGCAAAACATTCGGCCCGGGTCGGATCGTAGACAACACCGAGCTGAGCGCCGGTCTGATCGATCAACCCAACCGAGACGCCGAAAAACGGAAAGCCGTTGGCATAGTTGGTAGTGCCGTCTACGGGATCGACACAGAACACACCATCGGACAGTTGCTTGATCGCGCGGGCCTGTTCCTCGAACTCCATCTCCTCGCCGAGCACATCGTGCTGGGGCCAGGCGGCCTTTAGCGCATCGCGAAGTTTGCGCTGCATCTCAAAGTCAGACTCGGTGACGAGGGAACCATCGTCCTTGCGTTCCATGCCAACTTCGCAGACCTGATGAATCCCCACCTCACGCGCCACGTCGATGACGATGGAGGACAGCTGTTCTGCTCTGGGTGTCGGGGTACTCATGAGGCCGCTATGGTAACGCCACTGCGACGGTCGGCGCATCGCAAAATGCGCCATGTACAGCCTCTAAACATGGCGCTTTGTGTCAGCCGTCGGCGAACTGCCTCGCGTGCGGGACGTGGGCACAAATCGTCTCAAGCAGCTGATCTTCCTGATATGGCTTCGAAAGATACTCCGTAGCGCCCAGTTCCATTGCTTTGTCACGATGTCTCTGCC
>CALHMG010000351.1 GCA_938034705.1 uncultured Gammaproteobacteria bacterium | reverse complement strand
TGTGAAGTCAACATGACGCCAAACGTCGTGAAAGCTATCCAGAACGCCGTTAAGACTGCTGGTACCTACCGCGGTGCTATCGACGGCCGCATGGGTCCACAGACACTCGCAGCGGTTAACGCCTGGGCGAAGTCAAAAGGTCTGGCTGTTGGAGATAACTACATCCCAATGGAAACTATCCAGGCTATGGGCGTTCGCTTCTAATCAAGCGAAGCTTTAAGTCTAAAAACCGGAGCCAATGGCTCCGGTTTTTTTTCGTCCGGGATTTCTACTGCCTGGCAATCTCGTCGCAGACGCCGGCTGTAGCCTGAAGCAGATCTGCCGGCGCAATTTCGATTTCAACGCCCCGACGTCCACCGCTGACGTGAATCGCGTCGAAGGCCATCGCGCTTTGATCGAGCGCCAGCGGCAGTCGCCGCTTTTGCCCGAACGGACTGATCCCACCCAGTACGTAGCCGGTCATTCGGGTAGCCGCATCAGGCTCGGACATCATGGCCTTTTTGGCACCAAATACCCGCGCCACGGCGGGCAGGTCCAGCATCAGACTGACGGGGACAACGGCCACCACATAACCCTGCGCGGCCCCGCCCTGAAGCTTCGCGATCAGCGTCTTGAAAACGCACGCCGGGTCAACGCCCATCGCAGCTGCTGCTTCTTCACCCCAGCCCAGATCGCTGTCACCGGCCTTGTACTGATGAAGCCGAAACGCCACACCCGCTTTCTCAAGCGCTTTAACGGCGGGAGTCACGGCACTCGTCCGGAAAGTCGCAGGTCTTTCGATAGTGGCGCATCAAACGTCAGAACCCTGATTCAGAAACTGCGCTCAGTAGGATACGGCCGTCAGGCCATAGATCCCCGCCGTGAGTAACAGTGCACTGAGCAGAAACCCCATGACGGTCTGAATCCGCGGCCCGCGTTCAAGAACGGCGAGCTGTGGATTCTGTCGCTGGTAATAGACGGTCATCATCGCGCCATCTGGATACTGGTCGAGAATCTGTCGGACCAGGCGACTGCGGGAGATAAATCTGTCCGACACGCTGACGCGTTGGGAAAAATAATCGACCCCGCGCACGTTGTACCGATAGACATACCGATTGTGATAGCGCGGGTTCTTGCGCACGGCGTCGGGGACATCCTTGAGAATGATTTCCCCGACAACGGAAGGCCAGTCAAGAGAGCGCAACCCCGTGACGAGCTGACTCGCGAGCCAGATCGTAAATATCCCGCCGACCGTGGTGATAAGAATAAACAGGAATTGCATATGACTTGAGTCTAACAAGACTCTGACATTTCGCCAGCAAATCAGTTACGGGCACAGGGCACAGAGGATCTCAACGTTACGACGACCTTCTTCGCCACCGACTTCGGGCTCACGGTCCTGCGCAATCGCATCAACAAAATCAGCAATCTCGCCAGCGTAGGGATCGACCTCTTCAAATTCGAGGGCGCCAGCCGAGGTCAGAATCCGCCCGCCGGCGGACCGGCCGAGAGTTTCTTCGCACATCGCATAGTCATCACTGGCACAGATTTCGGCACGGGTAGGTGCAAGAAATACCGCCGACGACACAAACTGGGCGATGGCCCCTGATTCAAACTTCAGGGTTGCGGCTGCCACTTCGTCGTGGTCGCTGCCAAGAATGCCGGTCGTGATTGCGGAACTCACATCGGTGACTTCACCACACGTCGGTACGAGCATCCAGCGCAGCCAGTCGAGACTGTGCGTGCCGACACCCGCAAGACCCCACCATTTGCCGACGTCATCGTGAGCGCGCCAGTTCGTTGAATCTGCAGCCTTGAAAGTCCAGCGCGCATGAGCGGTACGGATATCGCCAAACGCGCCACCATGTACACGTTCAGCCAGCAATCGATGTCCGACGTGCCATCGCATGTGGTAGGCCACCGCAAGCTTGACGCCCGCTTTGGCGCAGGCGCTGACCATTGCATCAGCATCGGCAACGCTGGTCGCCATCGGCTTTTCAACCAGGACGTGCTTCCCGGCATTCGCGGCAGCGATAGTCTGCTCGGCATGCATGCCATCGGGCGTTGCAACGATCACCGCGTCGAGATCGGGATCAGCAAGAAACGCGTCGAGATCCGCGTAACCCGGAGTGGGTGAAGCCGCCCCGTTTGCGGCGGCAAATTCACTGGCGCGCTGCTCGTCGCGGCTGAGAACACTCCAGAGCTGCGCTCCGGGTACGCTGGCAATTGCCGGCGTGAGGGCATCGCGGCTGATACTGCCCGTACCCATCATTCCTATTCGAATCATTGTCTCTTCTCCTGTCTGAAATAAAGGCCGCGGCGCGCAGGCGCACGCGCGGCATCAGGAGGCAGATGATCTCACAACGATCAGTGTCAGTAGCGAACCGAACCCGAAACGGTCACCTCAAGACGAGTCGTCCCGGCTTCGACTGCCGGCCCGCCGTCCGCGGCCATCATCTCCGGGCTTGCTGCGGCGCGAACGTTGTGTTTGTACATCGGCGGCCGGCCGCCGCCCACATTAATATGCAGTTCGCCGAATTCGTAATCAGACGTCGGCATATGACGTCCGACGACAGCCGCTCGCCGGTGAAAGGCTCGCATGGCGTCCTCGATCAGCTCGTCCTGTATCTGCTGCCGGGTCTCTGGAGTCACGGCGTAACTCACGTTGCGAATCTTGAGAATCTGTTGCAGATCTCCCGCCAGCTTGAGCACACTTTTAAGATCCTTGCTCTCAAACACAACATCCTGAGTGCCCTGCCATACAGGTTCTTTTGTTGGCGACTTGTAGTTGTAGATCGGGGTTGTGTTGTACGAGCCGGTCTTGATTGTCACACCCTCGACCTGTTTCGCCTGGGCGATCGCCTGGTTCATCTGGGCGTTTATTTCGTCAGCTACTTTAGCGGGATCCTTGTCACGCAGTTCGGTAAACATGAACACCTGAAACAACTCGTTCGGTACCTCGCGCTGGGCGGCCGCGCTGAGGTGAACCTGGTTTCGGGGCGGTTCGACTGAATCAGCGAACACTGACGAGGATGCGGTGAGCACCATCAACGGTGCCACGACAAGGGTGTATAGAATTTTCAGATCCACGTTTATCTCCGCAAGAAGCGATGGGTGAGAACGTTGTTGCCGTGTCGGGTACTCCCGGCAACATTCAGCTGCAGCGCCGAGTAAACAACACAACATCGCTGCTTGCCCACCTGCAAACGCTCCATCCCGACCACCGGGGTCAATCCCGCAACAAAAGTGGTGCCCCGGACGCAACAAAGCCCGGCAGTGCCGGGCTTTGTTCAGGCCAGGTTAAGGCTCAGACGACTCAGCAGCGTTTACGGGCAGCCTCGTCAGCGCAGGCGTAGATTTCGCCGCGAGTAATACCAATGTCTGCCAGAAGGCCATCCGAAAGACCGGAAAGTTCATTGATAATTGCCCGACGGTTTTTCCATACACGAAACTGCCGGCCCAGCGCGGCGATGCCGGTAGCTGGTGCTTCGATAAGATGTTCTGCGACGGCTACGTCGCCTGAAGTCATTGTTGCTGCTTTCATGATGTTCTCTCCCGTCCAGGACTTAGCCAAAAAGATGAAGCACAGTTGTGAACAGAACAGCGGCCCCTGCAACAGCCCCTGCCACACTAAAATGGATATCTGATCCCATGATCCGCGCCCCTGAATTCGTTGTTTCGATGGCGTAAATGTAGTCTTGTCAGACCAGGAAACAACCGACTACACGAGCACAGGATTCATGACCCGGCGGCACAAATGACTAACGACAGGAAGAAGACACGTTGACGAAACAAGACACCGAAACAGTTCGACACGCCGAACGTCTCGAGTTTCTGAAAGCGTGCGGCGCTGATGAAGCATCCGTGCGGCCGATGCCACAGGACGCATCCTTTCGCACCTATTTTCGAGTGACCGGGACCACCGGCAGCTGCCTCCTCATGGACGCTCCGCCACCGACTGAAGACGTAACGCCATTCATAAACGTGGCGAAACACCTGGATGCATTGGGCCTGCGTCCCCCCGAGATCTATCACGCCGATGAGAAGCGGGGCTTTGTTCTGCTCGAGGATCTGGGACACGACACGTTTACCAGGCTGCTGCGAGCGGGCGGGGATGAATCAGAGCTTTATGAGATGGCGACGGAAGTGCTCATCAGCCTGCACGGTAATGCGGATGCAACCCGCATCGATATTCCCCGCTACAGCGCTGCCAGAGTGATCGATGAGGCCTGCCTGCTGGTGGACTGGTATTACCCCGCCGTAACCGGCGACCGCCTTGATATGGACCATCGACAGGGTTTTATCAACAGCATCAAGGAGTGCCTCGCGTTGCTCCCGGACACGGCGGACACGCTGGTTCTGCGCGACTTTCATGTGGATAACCTGATGGCGGTGAGAAACCGGTCTGACGTCAGCTGCGCGCTGCTGGACTTTCAGGATGCGCTCATCGGCTCGCCGGCCTACGACCTGGTATCACTGCTCGAAGACGCCAGACGCGACATCAGCGAGACGCTCACAACACGGATGCTGGACCGCTACTTTGCCGCCAATCCGTCGCTGGATCGGCCTTCGATGATGAGCTGGTATCGATTTCTTGGCGCTACCCGCCACGCAAAAGTACTGGGAATATTCGTACGACTGTTCGTTCGCGATGGCAAACCCGTTTACCTTGATCACCTGCCTCGAGTGATGTCTCTGATGAACCGACATCTCGAGTCCGAAGAGTTGTCTCCTCTGAAGCACTGGCTTGACCAGAACATGCCCTGGCGTCACGAGCGCATCCCGAGTCAGTCGACGCTGGATCTCGCTCGCGTGAAGCCCGTCAGTGGATCGATATTCGACGCCCCCGCCAGCGCCGACTAGGCGCTGTTGCCGGAAGTCCCTGCATGTGATTTGTCGAGGCCAACCTCGCTGATCAACCATTCACGAAACGCGACAACCTTGGGCTTGTTGGCGCTCGCCTCGGGACAGACCACATGGTAGGCGTACTCGTTGGCCGAGGGGAGCGTCAGATCGAATGCCCGCACCAGACGACCGTGAGCCAGATCGTTGTCTACAAGCACCTTGCGGGTGAGCGCGATGCCGAGTCCATCGACGGCAGCCTGGATCAGCATGCTGGCATCAATAAACACCGGTCCTCGAGAACTGTCGACGCCCTGGACGCCGGCAAGTTCCAGCCATTTCTGCCAGTCGTAGTCGGTTTCATCGTGTAACAGCGTGTGCCCGGCCAGATCCGCCGGCTCTCGCAGCGGCGGGTTGCCATCGATCAGTCCAGGCGCACACACGGGGAAGATCTCGTCTGTCATCAGCTTTACAGCGTGATAGTCACCCGTGGAATTACGCGTGTAGCGAATCGCCACATCGACCGGCTCGCGATTGAAATCAACCAGATCACGCGACGGCGAGATAAGCAGGTCGATTTCCGGGTGCTTCGCCTGAAAACGTCCCATACGAGGCACCAGCCAGCGCGCCGCAAAGGACGGCATGACGGAGACCGTAAGACGTCCACGGCTGTCGGTGTGCTGAAGCTCATCGGTAGCCCGTTCCAGGGACTCGAAACCCACGCGAACACCGGGGTGGTAGCGAGCGCCTTCCGGCGTCAGCTCCAGCGATCGCGAAAGGCGCGTGAAAAGGCTCACGCCAAGGTAGTCCTCAAGACTGCGAATCTGGTGACTTACGGCCGCCTGGGTCACGTGCAGTTCCTCTGCAGCACGGGTGAAGCTCAGATGGCGTGCGGCGGCATCGAAAGCACGCAGCGAGTTCAATGGTGGTAAGCGACTTCGCATTCGGCTACTCCAGGCTAACAAATAGTTTTCATGTCACATGAGCGGAGGTAATCCGATCGACATTTTTCAGCTGAAAACTGCATGTTCAAATTATTCTAATGGTCGGAGATACATCTCGTCGTTTGTACCACCCCGGCCTCATCACTAGTTTAACTGCATCAGACGCCAAACACGCCTGACAAACACTTAAGCGACGTATTAGAGAAATTTGGAGGTCACATGAAACAGAATCATTACTCACCGACCGCCCTGCTGTTCGAGGCAATACTGCCCAACACGCCCTATGACCACAGCCAGACCGGCAGCCGCTTCAGACTCGCGGCACGTACGCTGGCGACCTGGCGCAACCGAGCGGTGAGCCGCCGGCAACTGTCTCGACTGGACTCCCGGATGCTCAACGACATTGGCCTGTCTGACTTCGACGCCAAACTGGAAGCGGCCAAGCCCTTCTGGACCGAGTAGTCGACCCTCCTGAAAGTCGAAGTCTTGGCCCGGGTGCTGTCATCCGGGCCTTTTTTTTTGCGTAAAAAAACCGGCGCGTCCTGGGAGGAGAGAGCGCCGGCTTTTAATGTCGGATCCCGCGAAGCTTGGGGACGGTCACCGATCTGGAGAAATGGTTGAGAAAGTACCGATTTACTGTCTGTCTAAGGGTTTGGTGATTTGCGGGATGGTTCTGATTCAGCCCCGGTTCCTCACCTGATGAAGAACAGATTAGCGACTTACGTCGAAAGTGTGGGTTCAGGTGCCGCAAACCCGCTGTAAAGCCAGCGTAAAGAGTCGCTTCGCTGGCCGGAAATCCCGCATTTACTGCGCAAACCCTGTCGTCAGAAGCGTTCGCAATACGGCCTCAACTCGACTTCCAGAGACCATGCGCTGCGAGGCTGCTGATAGGTCTGCCAGTACGTCTGCGCGATCGCATCGGGGTCCAGGAGGCTGTCTGGCTGATCCGGCGGTTCGGTCCGAGTCCGGGAACGGATTCCGCCATCGATCACGAAATGGGCGACATGAATATTACTCGGCGAAAGCTCGCGCGCGAGACTCTGGGCCAGCCCGCGCAGCGCAGCCTTGCCCATGGCAAACGAGGCAGACTGCGGATATCCCTTCACACTGGCGGACGCGCCGGTGAAGAACAGACTGCCCGACCCCGCCTGCAACATTCTGGGAACCGCTTCCCTCGCTGCGAGATAACCGCCAAAAGCCGTAATCTGCAAAGACTTCTGCATGTCGTCCGGGTCGATATCAACGAACGCACCGCGCGCGCGAAAACTCGGGTTGTAGATCACGATATCGGGCGTGCCGGAAGCGGCCACCGCGCGATCGAAAAAAGTCTCGACCGAGGCGCGCTCTTCGACATCGCAGGGGATAGCCTGAGCGCCCGTCTCGTCGCATAGCGTTGAGAGTTTGTCGGTGTTCCGAGCACCGAGCACGACATCCAGACCCTCGTCTGAAAATTTGCGCGCAAGCGATGCCGAAAGTCCGGCCCCGGCGCCGATGATGATCGCACTTTTGCTCACAATGGAAGATCTCCCTGTTCCAGGCGTTCGATGATTCGATGATGAAAGGGTATCCCGGCAAACCGACTCATTTCCTGCAGACCGGTTGGACTCGTGACGTTGATCTCGATCAACTTGCCACCAATGACATCGATCCCGCTGAAGACGATGCCTTCGCGAACCAGCCCCTCTTTAATCGCAGCGCAGATCCGAAGGTCATCATCGTCAAGATCAATTTCGTTAGCGCTTCCACCCTGGTCGAGATTGTTCAACTCGGCACCGGCACCGTGCACGCGCAGAATCGCGCCCATGGGTTCGCCATCGAGGAGCAGAACCCGCTTATCACCGGCCTTGGCCTCGGGTAAATATTGCTGAGCGATGATCCAGTGGCTCGCATCGTGAGTGACTTCAGAAATCCTGGCGCGTGCGTCAGCGGAGTCTGCCGTAATGAAGTGGATCCCCTGCCCCCCGTGACCGTCGATTGGCTTCAGGGTGACGCGTTCGTACTTCTGCGCAAACTTCATGATGTCAGACTCCGAGCGCGTAATCAGCGTATCGGGAGTCAGGTCAGGGTAGTACAGCGCTGCCAGCTTCTCGTTCCAGTTTCGCAAGCCGCTCGGACGGTTGATAACACGGGTCGATGCCGGGAGCAGATCCAGCAGAAGCGTCGTGTAGAAATAGGTTCTGTCAAACGGAGGGTCAGTCCGAACAAGAACCACGTCCATCATCGACATGTCTACTTCGCGAGTGTCCTTGATCGTAAAGGGCCTGTCGTTGTCTTCGTGGACATCAACGTGAGTTACCGTCGCCTGGAGAACGCTTTTGTCGACGCGCAGCGAATCCTGATCGAGGTAGTAGACCTCATGACCCCGTTCGGCTGCGGCGAGCATGATGTAGTAGGTGGTGTCCTTGTAGGCCTTTACGGTCTCAAGAGGATCCATAATGAACGCAAACTTCATGAAACTTCACTCAACAGCTGTTCGACGGTTTCTACAAGTTCTTCGTCGAGTGGATCGGTGCTCGATTCCCAGAGCCCGGCTAGTTGCCCGTCTGGTCCAAACAGATACTTGTGGAAATTCCACTTCGGTGCGGCAATCTCTCCAAGAGACTCCTCGAGCCATCGATAAAGCGGGTGGGCGTGAGGGCCAACGACATGCTGCTTTGCTGTCAGCGTAAAGCTGACGGCATAGTTGGCCGTGCAGAACTGCTGAATCTCGCCCTCGGAACCGGGTTCCTGACTTCCGAAATCGTTGGACGGGACCCCGACAACAACCAGGCCGCGCTGGGTGAACCGGTCGGCAAGCTGCTGCAGCCCCGCATACTGTGGCGTATAGGCACACTCCGATGCCGTGTTCACGACCAACAACGCACGCCCGCGATAGTCAGCCAGTCTGATCGACTGGCCACCGCCATCGATCGCATCAAATTTAAAGTCGTGAGCACTCATCGGGCGATTATACCGTGCGGCAAGCGGGTCACACGCCTGCAGTCCGGCACGAGATCCTGCGGTCTCCGACGGGTCCCAAGTATTTGCAGACGAAAAAAAGCCCGCCTGAACCTGAGTTCCAGCGGGCTTTTGATCAGCGACTGGCCTGCGACCGACGTGTATCAGACGGTGCCTGCGTATCGCAAATTACGCGTCAACCTAGAGCGACTTTTCCAGTTCGGCATCCAGTTCCGGCACCGCCTCAAAGAGATCGGCTACCCATCCGTAGTCGGCAACCTGAAAAATCGGAGCTTCGTCATCCTTGTTTATCGCGACGATCACTTTTGAATCTTTCATGCCTGCGAGGTGCTGGATGGCACCAGAGATACCCACAGCGATGTAAAGATCGGGAGCAACAACCTTGCCGGTCTGACCAACCTGATAATCGTTAGGGACATAACCGGCATCGACCGCAGCGCGTGACGCACCAACGGCCGCGCCAAGCTTGTCTGCAATTTTCTCCAGCATCGGGAAGTTGTCGCCGCTCTGCATCCCGCGTCCGCCGGAGATGACGATACGTGCCGTCGTCAGCTCTGGTCGCTCGGACTTGGTCAGTTCCTGGCCGACAAACGTCGAGAGGCCGGCATCACCGGTTGCGGCCACATCTTCTACGGCACCGCTTCCACCCTGCTCGGCCGCAGGTTCAAACGCGGTCGAGCGAACGGTAATCAGTTTGATCGGGTCACTGGACTGCACCGTTGCAATCGCGTTACCCGCGTAGATTGGTCGCTCAAACGTATCGGCACTCTCAATACCGCTGACGTCCGAAATCTGTTGTGTGTCGAGCATAGCGGCCGCACGGGGCATTACGTTCTTACCGAACGTTGTAGCCGGCGCGAGGATGTGGCTGTAACCATCGGCGACTGCCTTGATAAGTGGCGCAACATTCTCTGCAAGGCCGTGCTCGTACTCGGCGCTGTCGGCCTTTAGCACTTTCGTAACCCCGGCAATCGCACCGGCTGCATCGGCAGCACTCTGGCAGCCGCTGCCCGCAACCAGCATGTGTACATCGTCACCCAGCGCAGCGGCGGCCGTTACGGTATTCAGCGTCGAAGGTTTGATCGACGCATTGTCATGTTCTGCAACTACAAGAATGCTCATCCGATCACCTTTGCTTCGTTCTTCAGTTTTTCTACAAGCTCAGCTGCGCTGGCTACTTTTACACCGGCCTCACGCGCGGGCGGCTCAACTACCTTCAACGTTTTGACTCGCGCAGCAGTATCAACACCAAGATCCGCGGGCGTTTTTTCGTCAATTGGCTTTTTCTTCGCTTTCATTATGTTGGGCAACGAAGCGTAACGAGGTTCGTTGAGGCGCAGATCAACCGTGACGACTGCCGGCATCTTCAGTTTGATCGTCTCCAGACCACCGTCGACCTCGCGCGTTGCGCTGGCTTCGTCGCCGGAGATTTCAAGCTTGGACACGAATGTAGCCATCGACCAGTTGAGCAACGCGGACAGCATCTGTCCTGTCTGGTTGTTGTCGCCATCGATGGCCTGCTTGCCCATGATTACGACGCCGGGCGCTTCTTCTTCAACAACCTTCTGCAGAAGTTTCGCGACACCAAGAGGTTCTACTTCGTCATCAGTCTCGATGTGGATACCGCGGTCGGCCCCCATCGCGAGTCCGGTGCGAATCGTCTCCTGAGTCTGTTTACCGCCGATGGACACCACCACGATCTCGTCCGCGCCGCCTGCTTCCTTGAGGCGGATCGCTTCTTCAACCGCGATTTCGCAAAACGGATTCATCGCCATTTTGACGTTGGCAAGCTCAACGCCGGAGTTGTCAGCCTTTACGCGAACCTTGACGTTGTAGTCGATGACGCGTTTGACCGGTACGAGTACCTTCATTGCCTGAAAAACCTGTAGTCAATGGATGAGCTGACGCGCTGCCAGCACATACCGTGAATGTGAGAGGTAAATTCCTGGCGGCGAGTATACCCTCTTGCACTCAAAATGAGCGATGCCTGCGCCAGCTGTTGCCGAAGAATTTAAGATTTCAGCACTTGAAAACCCGGTGTGGTTTGCTCTGAAACCGACACCCTCGGATTTCAGACCGACTCCGACCCAATCCGACGCTGCCGAACACACACGGCTCTGGCGAAAATTGCCTGCGGTGACATCACAACCAAACGATTTGTTACAGCGAACGAAACAGCCAGCACCATCGGTCGCATGCAGGACAGTTGTGATCCGGCATTGCACGTAGAGTAGGGACGCTTGGGTGGGGGCCGTGTTACACCACGCACCACCGAAAAGTCCTGCTGACCAGCGACGGACCTTGCGCGGGTGGCGACCCGGCCGACACGCCAGGACTGCTGGCTGAGATGAATCGATCAAACCATAAACAATGAGCTTCGGTGGATAGCCGATAGCAAGATATTCAGAGTTGTTCCTTGAGAATTCAAAGTCATGAGTGAAAGACGTTCAAGATCAGGCGGTCGCGCAGCGAGACGGCAAGCGCGCACTGATACCTCCACCGTCAATATCGTTCCCTACGTCAAGCGACAGGTGCCGGTTTACGAGTTCGCGTCTGAAGAAGTGCTCGACCTTGTAGAACGCAATGCCGACACCGTGCTCGAAGAAATCGGCGTAAATTTCTCGGAAGATCCTGAAGCCATTGCAATGTGGAAAGAGGCCGGCGCCGATATTGACGGCGAACGGGTGCGCTTTCCCAAGGGGCTGTGTCGCGAGCTGATCAAAACCGCACCATCGGAGTTTACCCAGCACGCCAGAAATCCGGAACGCAACGTCCAGATCGGTGGCAACAACATGGTGTTCGCACCCGCCTACGGTCCACCATTTGTGCGTGATCTCGACTCGGGACGTCGCTACGCCACCATCGAAGATTTTCACAACTTTGTGAAGCTGACCTACATGAACCCGGGGCTGCATCACAGTGGAGGCACGGTCTGCGAACCGGTCGACCTTCCGGTCAACAAACGCCATCTCGACATGGTTGAGTCGCATATTCGCAATTCTGACAAACCGTTCATGGGCTCGGTGACCGCACCGGAGCGGGCTCAGGACACGGTGGATATGGCGAAAATCGTATTCGGCGCAGATTTTGTCGACAGCAACTGTTGCATCACCAGCCTCATCAATATCAATTCGCCGCTGACACTCGACGCGACCATGCTGGGCGCTCTGAAAGTCTATGCGCGTAACAACCAGGCAACCATCATCTCACCCTTCATCGTGGGTGGCGCAATGTCGCCGGTGACGGTTCTCGGTACCGCAGCCCAGGTGTACGCCGAGGTGCAGGCCGGTCTCGCGTTTTCACAGCTTGTCCGACCCGGCGCCCCGGTGATTTTTGGAACCTTTGCGACGGCGATTTCAATGCAGTCAGGAGCTCCGACATTTGGAACTCCGGAACCCTCTCAGGTGCTTCACATCGCCGGCGCTCTGGCACGCCGACTGAAGCTTCCTTTCCGAAGCGGTGGCGGTCTTTGCGCGTCCAAAATTGCCGACGCCCAGGCCGCCTACGAGTCAGCGAATACGCTCAATCACGCGGCACTGGCCGGCGTGAATTTCATGTTGCATACGGCGGGCTGGCTTGAGGGTGGGCTCGCGATGGGTTACGAAAAATTCATCATGGATGCGGATCAGGCCGCGATGCTTCAGGTTTTCCTGCAGGGCCTCGATCTCTCCGATAATGGTCAGGCGCTCGATGCCATTCGTGAGGTTGGACCCGGGCAGCACTATCTCGGCTGTGCCCACACGCAGGCCAATTTCGAAAACGCGTTCTTTCGCTCGTCGATTGCTGACAGCAACAGCTTTGAGCAATGGGAAGCCGATGGTGCACTGGACGCAGCCCAGCGTGCCAACGCGCTGTACAAGAAATATCTTGAGGACTATCAGCAGCCCGCGCTTGACCCCGCCGTTGACGAGGCCCTCACCGCGTTCATCGCGCAGAAAAAAGCGGCCGTTCCGGATTCGAACGTCTGAGCAGAATTCTCGTCCAATCGCCCGCAAAAACCGGGCCCGCTACCTGATCTTCGCGGGGATCACCGGAACTTCCCGGCCTCGCACGAGTCGTACCGACAGGTCGCGCCCTGCCAGAACAGACGGCCGATTCGGCAATCGCTGAACCGGTTTGATATCCTGCAGTCATCAGAAGTCTGGCTTTGCCTGGCACCGATACACACTCTCTGAAATCACCTGCAAGAGTCCAACGCCGTAGTCATGCAACGACCAGATCCCTCAAGCAAATTCGATCTATTTTTTCGTGAATCGTTAGAGCGACTCAAGCAGGAAGGGCGCTATCGCTCCTTTGCAGATCTCGAGCGGAACCAGGGACAGTTCCCGGCCGCGCGTCGGCATAGCGAACAGGGCGTGGACGAAGTCACCGTCTGGTGTTCCAACGACTATCTGGGAATGGGCCAGAACCCGCAGGTGCTTCAAGCGATGCATGAGGGCATCGACAACTGCGGTGCAGGCGCAGGCGGCACGCGCAACATCAGCGGCACCAACCACTATCATGTGCTGCTCGAGCGCGAACTGGCCGAGCTGCACAACAAGCAAAACGCGCTGCTGTTTACCTCCGGTTACGTGTCCAACTGGACAGCACTGTCTACCCTCGCCGGCGCCATACCCGGCTGTATTGTCTTTTCCGATTCGGACAACCATGCATCGATGATCGAAGGCATTCGCCACAGTCGCGCCGAGAAAAAGCTGTTCCGGCATAACGATCCCGAACACCTGAATCAGCTACTGGGCGAAGCGCCCGAGGACAGCGCCAAACTGGTTGTGTTCGAGTCGGTTTATTCAATGGACGGCGATATCGCGCCGATTGACGAGATTGCCGATGTAGCCGATCGTCATGGTGCCCTCACCTACCTCGACGAGGTTCACGCGGTAGGTCTGTATGGCCCGACCGGTGCCGGCATAGCCGAGCGTGAAGGATTAAGTGACCGGATCAGTGTGATTGAAGGAACGCTTGCAAAGGCCTTCGGCGTCATGGGTGGATACATCACCGGCTCAAGCGACCTGATCGACTACGTCAGAAGCTTCGCTTCGGGGTTTATCTTTACCACTGCCCTGCCGCCAGCGGTTACCGCAGGCGCTTTGGCTTCAGTGCAGCATCTGCGCGCCAGCACGGCTGAGAGAAAGGCCCATGTAGAACAGGTGGCGCAGGTCAAGTCCAGGCTCGAAGCGGCCAGGATCCCGGTTCTCGCCAACGACAGCCACATCGTGCCGGTAATGGTCGGTGACGCACGACTGTGTCGAGAAATATCAGACCGTTTACTCAACGAAAAACGAATCTACATCCAGCCAATCAACTACCCCACCGTTCCAAAGGGCACGGAACGTCTGCGCATCACGCCAACACCGCTGCACTCGAGTGCCAACATCGACGCGTTGGTGGATGCACTGTACGAACTCTTTGCCGAGTACGGACTGCTGACGGCTTCGACGCAAAACGATTTGGCCAGCGTCACCGGGTGAGCTGGCTGATCGCGACACGCCCTGGCTGAACAGCCACCGGTGTCGAAAACGGGGTTAAGGGTCAGTTCGGTGTGCGCGGTTCGTACACGGTATCGTCTTCGTCGATTTCCTGCTGCGTGCGCAGATCGGTTTCGAGCGTGACGTCCTGAGCCAGGTCGTCTTCGACGACGGTGCCGGGTCTCGTTTCTTCTTCCAGCACCAGTCCACGTTCACGTGCCTTTTGTGCGACGTATTCATCGACTCTCACACCTGCCGGCACCATGATCTCTTCACCTGAAGGCAGTCTCGCCGCGGCGATACCGCCAGTCGTGGCAGCCCTCGGCACCATTGGCTGGGCACGATCACTTTGGGCTTCGTCGATGTTGTCCGGGTCTGTCGCCATTCTTTCTTCTACCATCTCGGGTGCGGGTGCGGGGGCTGGCATCACGTCAGGTTCCTGCAGCTCACGATCAGGATCAGGGATTGGTGTCGGCGCGGGGGTAACGACCGCTGCCGGACGAGTCACCGCGGCCGCGGTGGGCTGGGCGGGCTGGGTATTGGCGGACTCAACTCCAGCCTGCCTGGCCGAAGGCTTGTCTCCCTGCAACATCGACAGGCCGAAATAGAGTCCAGCACCAATCAACAGCGCGCCTGCCAGCACCCCGCCGATCCATGTCACCATAAATTTGCCGTGTTGATTCTTTGCAGCCACATCAAGTTCCGTTAGAGATTCAGGTCGTTGTTTCGATTGTAGTCCTGAAAACGTCCAATACCCGGGATCGGGGTTAACCGGTAAAAACCGCTCGATATGAAGCGTCAGCACGGGCCCCGCCCTTGCCCGCACACCGGCCGAATGGGTACTGTGAGCCGACTACCGGGGCAAGTCCCCATGCATCCGAGCAGGACATCAAGATGGCTTATTCCGACCTTGCAGAACGTGACATTCAGTACACGATTCACCCCTACACCAACCTTGCGTTACACGAGGAGCGTGGGCCGCTCGTCATTACCCGCGGCGACGGGATCTATGTCTATGACGAGCAGAACAACCGTATTCTGGAAGGGCTCGCGGGCCTGTGGTGCACGTCGTTGGGATTCAGCGAGCAACGCCTGATCGATGCCGCCACCCGGCAGCTCAAAGAGTTGCCCTACATGCACACGTTTGCACACCGATCAACATCGCCGGTGATCGAACTCTCTGAAAAACTCATCGAAGTCGCACCCCACCCCATGGCGCGACCGTTCTTTGTGAATTCAGGGTCAGAAGCAATTGATACCGCGATCAAAATGATCTGGTATTACAACAACGCGATCGATCGCCCGGAGAAGAAGAAAATTATCTCCCGACGCCGCGGCTATCACGGCGTGACCGTCGCCGGAAGCAGCCTGACCGCAATTCCACTCATGCAAAACGATTTCGACGTGCCTCTTGATCGCATGCTGCAAACCGACACTCCCAGTTACTACAGACATGGAGCAGCTGGAGAAACGGAAGAAGAATTCGCGACGTCGCTTGCGAACAGCCTGGAACAGCAGATACTTGCCGAAGGGCCTGAAACGGTCGCCGCGTTCTTTGCCGAACCTGTCATGGGCGCCGGCGGTGTCATCACTCCCCCCGCGACGTACTTTGAGAAAATCCAGGCCGTTCTGAAAAAATATGATGTGCTGTTCGTCGCAGATGAAGTGATCTGTGGCTTCGGGCGCACCGGCAACTGGTGGGGTTGCGAAACCTACAACATTACGCCGGATATCGTAACGTGCGCCAAACAGCTCTCGTCGGCGTATCTCCCCATCGCAGCGGTGATGGTGAGCGACGAAATTTTTCGCGGCCTGCAATCAAACAGCCAGAAACACGGCGCGTTTGGCATGGGGTATACCTATGGTGGACACCCGGTCGCCGCGGCGGTCGCGCTGGAAACGATAAACATCTATCAGGAACGCGACACGATCGGTCATGTGCAGAACATCGCACCGCAGTTTCAGCAACGCCTGGCCGCCCTCGCAGATCATCCACTGGTCGGCGAAGCTCGTGGTGTGGGACTCATCGGAGGACTCGAACTGGTTGCGGACAAGTCGACCAGAGAGCAGTTCCCGGTCGAAGCCAAAGCCGCAATGCAGGTCGCGGATCGTGCGCTCGATCACGGCCTCGTGGTCCGTGGTCTGCCGGCAGACGCTGTCGGCATCTGCCCGCCGCTGATTATTGAACCCGCGCAGATCGACGAGCTGTTCGACAAACTTGAACGGGCCCTTGACGACGTCGATCGAGATCTAAGGATGTAAGCGTAGAGACGCCGTTCGTCGGGTACTTTCCTATGTCACCTCGTTGCGACGCTCTGCGTTTAGCGGCACCGTAAGACCGCCAAACAGACAAATTTTGTAGTCATTTTGTAAGCCGCGTGCGTGGTCGTTTGGTTTTGCTTCACTGCTGGGCCACCATCTTATAAGTAGTGTGGCGCGTAGGGGCGTTTCGGCAACCTGCCGACAATTGGCGAGGATTCGAATTCAAATGGCGTTTAACCTGAAACTAATCAAACCCTGTGCGCGGCGGTGCAGCATATCCAGTCGATATGAGAACGACACGCACCCTGCATCCGTTGTGCGTCGAGTGGCACTGAGCACCGTGATCGCCCTGCTGCTGTCGTTTGGCGGCGTTCGCGCGCCGGACTCAACCTATTCCTTGGTGATGATTCGAACCGCGTCCGCTGACGGTGGTGCCGAATCGAGTGCGGAAGCGGCCGCTGGCGCGGGCAACGGGGGCGCTTCCGGTGGCCAGGCCTCGGGCGGGCAACCCGCCGCAGAAACGCCACAACCCTCGTCAACTGAAACACCTTCCACGGGCAACGCCGGTGGCAGAGGTAACGCCGGGAATTCGGCCGGTCGCGGTAATGCAGGCGGTCGGGGCAACTCAGGAAACGCTGCCGGTCGCGGCAACGGAAGCAACGCAGCAGGCCGGGGTAACACCGGCAACGCAAGCGGAAACAACAGTGAGAGCGTAGCCAGCGGGGGCGACGCAGCTGGCAGCTCGAACGCAGGTAGTAACGACAATGACCGCGATGGCGACAACAGCGGTAACACAGGTGGGAACGCTAACGGCAACGGTAACGGAAATGCCGGCGGCAACAGCGGTAATGCAGGGGGGAACGGTAACGAGAACGCCGGCGGCAACAGCGGTAGCGCAGGCGGGAACGGTAACGAGAATGCCGGCGGCAACAGCGGTAGCGCAGGCGGGAACGGTAACGAGAGTGCCGGCGGCAACAGCGGCAACGCAGGCGGGAACGGTAACGAGAGTGCCGGCGGCAACAGCGGCAACGAAGCTGGCGGCGGTGAATCCGGTGGCGGCGAGTCAGGTGGCGGCGAATCCGGTGGCGGTGAATCTGGCGGCGGCGAATCCGGTGGCGGCGAATCTGGTGGCGGTGAATCTGGCGGCGGTGAATCTGGCGGCGGTGAATCCGGTGGCGGCGAATCTGGTGGCGGCGAATCTGGCGGCGGTGAATCCGGTGGCGGCGAATCTGGTGGCGGCGAATCCGGTGGCGGTGAATCTGGTGGC
>CALHMG010000350.1 GCA_938034705.1 uncultured Gammaproteobacteria bacterium | reverse complement strand
CCCTGCACCAGCGGGTATAGAAATTCGTGAATGGCGATCGCCTGCCCGCCCTTGTAACGCTTGGAAAAGTCGTCCCGCTCGAGCATGCGCGCGACCGTGTGCTGACCCGCCAGCTTGATCATGTCGGCCGCCGACATCTTGCTGAACCACTCGGAATTAAAGCGCACTTCGGTTCGATCAGGATCGAGGATCTTGTAGGCCTGCTCCTGATAGGTGCGGGCGTTGGCATCGATCTCGTCCTGGGTCATCGGCGGGCGGGTCGTATTCTTGCCCGTCGGATCGCCGATCATGCCGGTGAAATCCCCGATCAGAAAAATCACCTGATGCCCCAGATCCTGCAGCTGGCGCATTTTGTTCATCACCACGGTATGACCGAAGTGCAGGTCGGGTGCCGTCGGATCCAGACCCAGCTTGATACGCATGGGCTTGCCGCTTTCAATGCGTTCCTTCAGCTCCGCCTCGACCAGCACATCTTCGGCCCCGCGGCGGATCAGATTCAGTGAATCAGCGACGTTTACAGCATCCGAACTCAAACTTTTTGCTCCCCGTGCGTTAGTTCACACAATAAATGTGCGAAATGTGTGCTGAAGGGTCCCGTTCCCGGCGCCGGCCGAGGCTCGGGAAAAGGATCGATCAGCGATCGTAAGCGCCTGTTTTTTAGGCATTCTCCACCGCTGTGCCGGGCTTTTGACCTAATAACCCGGGGTCGGTAGAGTACCGCGAAACTTAAGGTAGTTCCTTAAGAGTAGCTGCAAACAGCTCGCTGTCACCACCTGTTTTCATGCTGTCCAGAGCGCCGTCAGTTTGCGCGGCACTTTGTACACCTGTCCGCAGGAGCAGGTGCCCGCGGCGCGTTGGCGAGCTGCACACAACAGGCCGAAGTCTACACGCCCAGAGGACTGATGTACGCCATCAGCGGCGCGACTTCGGAGCGCGGTGCGAGTCGATGTTGCGACAGTTGTATGAGGCGAAAGAGCAGGATTCGGTCGGCATTGGAATGCGTTGGATTGGATCGAGTCGGATTGAGTCGGATCGAATCGAATTTGAGTCGAGATGTACGCCGATGGACGTGTGGATACAGGTCAGTGCACGGACAGAGGATGCCGGCGCAGATGTGAGTGGGAATTGGTTTCGTGAGTCACGAAGATTCGTGGTCAGCGGTAACCAGGAGAGGAAAACCAACAGTTCGCTTAAGCCAGATGAAGCAATTATCCAACATTAGAAGTAACAGAACAGATTCAGTCACGCGCCCCGCCCTGTTCGATCGCGACATGCGCTACCTCATTGGCCCTGTTGAACACCGGGATCACGACGCCATCAGCAACACGGTGACGGCAGCGCGCAGCTGGGCAAGGGCAACCATCATTGCGCCTGTAGCCGCCCTCGGCGTGATCGCCATTGCCGTAGCCGCGAGTCTCGACATCACCGCGAGCGGCGTCGATCAGCGCACGGCAAACCGCATGAGCAGCGCTCCATCAGCGGTGCTGGCGGCGCACGATAATCGGGCCGCAAAGCCCACGGCCGCGCCCCTGCAGCAGTCGACACCAGCCAATACTGCATCCGAGCCGACGGCGGCGATCCGGCCGGTCGAGATCACACCCGCGAGTGCTACTGCGGTCAGCACTTCACCTGCGTCAGACGGCGCACTTCGCGAACGCGATGTCACGGCTGTCGAGATCGCGGCCACACCCGCAGACAACGACAACTTCAACGAATTGGCTACGCCCGCCTTCGAGGAAACGAACAGCGATTCGGTTGAGGCCGCGTCATCGGATTCCCGGACGCTGGTCGTCGCCATGGCGCCACCGCAAGCCAGCGTACCTGCCGTTGGTGGACCTGGCCTTCATCCTGCTGAAGAAACCGTACCTGCATCAGTGGCCGATCGCGCTGACGTCGCGCTCGACGAACAGACAGACATGCAGAGCGAAGACAGTCCATGGCGCAGCGTCAAAATCAAGAGAGGCGATACCCTCGGCGCAATTTTCGAACGCTTTGGCTTTAAGATCAGCGACGCCATCGAGATCGTCAAGGACAGCTATGCCAGCCCCCTGAAGAATCTGATGCCAGGCAAGGAAATTCAGCTGATGGCTTCGCCCTACGGTGGATTTGACCGCCTGCGGTATGCGCTCGGCGTCGGTAAGCGAATCGAAGTTGAAGCCGGAGACGAGGCTTTCAAAATCAGGCGCATCGAACAGGAGCCTGAAATTCGCCAGCGCGAAGTATCGGGCGTTGTCGAAAACTCGCTGTTCGAGTCGGCGTCTGAAATTGGACTTCATCAGAATGTCATCATGCAGATGGCCGACATCTTCGCCTACCAGATCGACTTCGCCCTCGATATTCGTCAGGGTGACCGTTACTCGATCATCTTTGAAGAAAAATTTATCGACGACGTGAAGATTGGCGATGGCGAAATCATTGCAGCCGAATTCGTGAATGACGGCAATTCCCATCGCGCCATTCGCCACAAGGACGAAGAGAGCCAAAGTCAGTACTACACCCCCGAAGGTGAAAGCCTGCGGCGCGCGTTCCTTCGAACACCGGTCAAGTTCTCACGTATCAGTTCAAAATTCTCGCGCAAGCGCTACCACCCCATTCTGAAAAAGTGGCGTGCGCACAAGGGCGTCGACTACGCCGCGCGACGCGGCACGCCGGTCCTCGCGACCGCGGACGGCAAGGTTTCGTTTGCCGGGCGCAAAGGTGGATACGGCAAGATGATCGAACTCAAGCACGGCAGGAAGTACCGCACGCGCTACGCGCACCTGCACAAGTTCAAAGCCGGAGTACGCTCGGGCGCGAAGGTCAAGCAGGGTGATGTCATCGGTTACGTCGGCCGTACCGGCTGGGCTACCGGTCCGCACCTGCACTATGAATTTCACGTCAACGGCCAGCACCGCAATCCCCTGACGGTTAAGCTGCCGCGCTCGATGAGCATCGACAAACGCTACCGCAACCAGTTCATCGATAACGCCCTGATTCTCGGCGGCCGTCTCGATGCACTGAATGCCAATGTCGCTTCATACGACTCCGGCACCCTGCGTCGTAACAACTCCTGACGGCGATCGTCGCGAACACGTTTTCCGAGCGCGAGCGCCGTCCATGACATCGACGCGCTACATCGGTCTCATGTCCGGCACCAGCGCCGACGGTATTGATGTTGCGCTGGTCGATTTTGACTCCGCAGACCAGCCCACACTTGTACGCAGCGAGAGCGTCCCCCTGGGCGACGACCTGACTTCGTCGATCGAGGCGGTCGTAGCAAGCGCCAGTGCGTCGATCGGGGTCGTGCGTCAGTTGGATGTCGATCTTGGCAAAGCGTTCGCCCGGGCGGCGCTGACCGTGACGGACGACCCGGCGTCAGTGCGCGCCATCGGCAGTCATGGACAAACCGTTCTGCATCGCCCGGAACTCGGCTTTTCCATCCAGCTCGGCAGCGGAGGTGTTATCGCGGACCTCACCGGGATCGATACGGTCAATGACTTTCGGGCAGCGGACCTCGCTCTCGGCGGTCAGGGGGCGCCACTGGTGCCGGCGTTTCACGACAGCGTCTTTACGTCTGACGCCGAGAAACGCGTCATCGTCAACATAGGCGGAATCGCCAACCTCAGCTGGCTGTCGGGAACGACTGACGAAACGTTCGGCTTCGACACAGGCCCCGGCAATACCCTGATCGATCTCTGGTGCCGCAAGCACACGGGGCAACCGTTCGATGCAGGCGGTGCCTGGGCCCGAACCGGCAACGTTGATGAGGCATTGCTCAGACACTGCCTCGAAGATCCCTACTTCGATCTTCCCAGACCCAAGAGCACCGGACGCGAGACTTTCAACGCACACTGGCTCGACCAGCGCCTGGTTTCACTGGAACGGGAACCGTCGGCTGCAGACGTTCAGGCAACGCTGGTCGAACTGACGGCCCGCACGATTGTCGACGCAATCAAAGCCGAGTGCCCGAGTGCCGGGGCGATTTATCTGTGCGGAGGCGGTGCTCACAACTCGTTCCTGTGTGAACGCATTGGCTATCACGCCGGCAGACTGCACGTGGCGAGCACGCGCTCTATTGGTCTTGATCCTGACTGGGTCGAGGCTATCGCCTTTGCCTGGCTTGCCAAACGCCATATCGACGGGCTTCCCGGCAACCTGCCGGCTGTAACCGGTGCGCGGCGCCGGGCAGTGCTGGGAAATTTCTGGGCGGCCTGACGCACGTTGCACTGGCCGTGCCGATCATCGCAGTAGTGATGGAACCGGTTGACGCAGCCTGATCAGATACCGAATGACGCGCCGCAGCCACAAGTGCTGTTGGCGTTGGGATTGCTGACGACAAAACGCGCGCCAATCAGATCGTCGATATAGTCGACGGTTGATCCCTGCAGATACTGCAGACTCAGCGCATCGATCAGCATCGTCACATCCTCACGATCGACGCTGAGGTCATCTTCGTTGCGACTGTCGTCGAGCTGAAAGCCGTACTGGAAGCCCGAGCATCCGCCGCCCTGAACGAATACACGCAGCATGAGGCCGTCGCGACCGTCACCCTGAATAAGCTCGCCAACCCGCTTCGCGGCGTTTTCGGTAAAGTCGATGGGTACGTTGAGGTCAGTCATGGGCTGGTACTTGAGGTTCGCGGTGGTGTTAAAAATATGGCGGCCACAACGGCAAAGTACAAGGTGTTATGGCCACAAAAAATGCGCTGATCCCGTCTCGCTACCGACTCGGACACCGGCCGCCGGGGCGGGTCAGGATTTTACCGTTTTGCCGTCAGCATTGACCCGGGAGCCGTGGTTGATCGGTTCGGCAGCCCGGACCATGGATCCATTTACAGCTGAGCCCAGAGCCATCTCGATAACGCGATAGTGCACGTCGCCATTGACCCGGGCGCCGGCCTGCAGCTCGACCTTGCCGCTGGAATTGACGTTACCGTTGACCACCCCGTTAATGACGACATTCGTGACGTCTACATTGCCTTCAACCTGCCCGGACTCGCTGACGACCAGCGATGTTTCGCCCGAGCCGGAGGCACGCACGTTGCCCTTGATCTTGCCGTCTACTCGCAGACCACCGTTGAAATCGATATCACCCTTGAATTCGGTGCGGCGTCCGATCAGCGTCTCAAGCGCGCCCGAGGGCGTTGCTGTCGGCGTTGCCGAATTGTTTTGTGAACGTCTACCCAACATAGCTAAATTCCTCAAATTACTCGGCGTTCAGGCTGGTCTGACATCAAGCCACCGACCGGCCGTACCGTGAGCCTCAACTCTGGGGCCACGGGTACCACTGTTCAACGGGCTGCCCGGACAGGTTCGATTTAACGATCACACGAAGCCCGGTTGCGGCGAAATCTTCCGGCAGATCGAAAATTCCCTGCAGGTGCTGATAGTACTTAAAGTCAGCCCGACCCGGAGGCGTTCCGAAGATTGCGACATCCACGATCTTGCCAATGCCACCCTGAGAACCCTCAATTTCAATGTTCACCTCGCCGCGGACATTAGTGTCGTGCTGACGCGCCTGAATCAGGGTCACGCGGTACTGGAACTGATTATAAACCTCGGTCTCTTTAAGACTCAGATCCTGAATCTGCACACCGGCTTTCTGTCCTTCGGGTGACAGAATACTGCGATAAAAATTCAGTTCATCACGGAGAGTGGCCAGATCTCCGGAAGAAGATTCGAGACTCTTCTTGAGTTCTTCATACGCAACCTTGTCGATATCCAGCTGCGTCTTCACCCCGTCGAGGGTCTGCTTAAGGCGCGAGGCACCGGTACGCTCCTTCGCGAGATCGGCTTCGAGGTAAATGAGTTCTTCACGAAGAACCCGGTTCTCGACGATCAGCTTGTCCGTGTTCTTCTCGCTGGTTGCCAGAAGCTCCCGCGCTCGCTCCTCCGCCTGCCTGATCGCGTTTGATTTCTCGGCTTCGGCACGAGCGATCGCCGAACTCTTTTCCTGTTCGGCTTCAGCGACGGCGGTGGATTTATTTTCGTGAGCCTCTTCGGCTTTGGCCGCAAGCGTCTTCACGGTCTCGGTCTGCGCGTCGTGACCCGTCTGGTAACCGATCCAGGCGGCGATTCCGGTCAGCGCGAGCACAGCCGCCACGAGACCACCGATCATCGTGGCGTGGGCCTTGGCGGAGCGTCTGGGCCTGATGACCAGATCAGCTGTGGCGTCTGACGGATCGGACATGATGTTATCGCGAGCGCTTCATTGGCGGTGGGTCGGGTACATCGGACCGACCATTGTAGGCCCACTGTGGCGTGCGGTCGACCGGTTCCCGTTC
>CALHMG010000349.1 GCA_938034705.1 uncultured Gammaproteobacteria bacterium | reverse complement strand
GTCAGCTCTGTTACAGGCGATGGAAGAGCAGATGATTTCTCTCGATCGGGAAACCTATGAACTGTCGCCGGACATGCTGGTGATCGCGACGCAGAATCCGCACGAATTTGAAGGCACCTATCCGCTGATCGAATCCCAGCTCGACCGGTTTCTGCTGAAGCTGCAGCTCCATTATCCGCAGCGCAGTGACGAAAAGCAGATACTGCAGGCCTACGATGGTCCAAACGGCGGTCACGCAACGAAGCTTCAGTCGGTTACGCCGATAGACAGCGCGATGATCACGACTGCAAGAGAGCAGGCCGCAAAGGTTCATGTTTCGGATCCTGTTTATGACTATGCCACGCAGATCGCAGCGGCCACGCGTTCCCATCCGTCAATCGAGCTTGGGCTGTCGACCCGTGGACTTCTTGCGCTGATGCGTTGCGCGCGCGCCACTGCCGCGATGAGCGGCAATGAATTTCTGACACCGGACGACATAAAGGACATGATTCACAGCGTCGCGGCGCATCGACTGATTCTCAGTGCTGATGCCATGCTCGACGATGTGAAGGCAGGCGATCTGCTGAATGAGATTGTCAACGGGATCAACATTCCCCGATCGGCCGCGGCTTAAGTCATGTCACTGACTCGGCGAACCTATCTGTTTGTCACACTGATCATACTGATCGGGATTGTGGACCAGTGGATGCCTTTCGCCCTCTGGATGCTCTGGATGGTGCCCGGCGCCGCGTTGATACTTGCGTTGCTCGGTGAGTTCGTCGCGTGGAAATTCAGAGACGCAAGATATCTGTCGGAACACCTGATCGCCAGCTGTCCGCTGCGCTGCGAGCTCTCGCTTTCATCGTCGCTGGAGCTGACGCTCACTAATCCAACCGAGTTCCCGCGAACTCTTGAAGCCGAGTTCCTGTGGCATGAAGCTCTGAATGGAGACCACAGAAGACTTACGTTCAGGGCGAATCCGGGAGAGTCAGACCAACAGAAAATTTCGTTTACGCCCGTTGAGCTTGGTCGCGTAAAACCCGCGGAAATATTCGCCCGCGGTCTCGGAATTTTTCGCCTGGCGTGGTGGCCAAAATCATTCACGCCGGATCTCGAGGTTGAGGTCGTCCCCACCCGCCTCAAGAACGTCAATGGTTCTCTCGCGATGGATAACAGTGGCGCGAGAGTTTCGCGACTGCCACTTGGATCCGGTCACGAAATACGTGAAATCCGGGAATACAATCCCGGTGACCCAATGCGCAACGTCGACTGGAAAGCCTCTGCGCGCAGCGGTGAGCTGAAAGTAAAGACCTTCGACCCGGACGAACGTCTTGATATCGTCCTGGTTGTGGATACAGGTCGTTCGAGTTCGCTACGCATTGGCGATCTTGACCAGATCGCACACGCCGCGAATCTCTGCGCGAGATTTGCCGAACTCGCAGAGATTCGAGGCGAAAACATCGGCATCCTGACATACGCCGATAAAGCTGGCGCCATGGTCCCGCTGGGTCGCGGCCAACGTCATCTCGCGATGATTCGAACGGCTCTGGGTTCAATGCGAAGCGACCTGGCGGAAAGCAATCCCCGAAGTGCCGTAGCGACCTTGTCCAGAATTGTCTCCAGGCGTGCTCTCATCATTTTTCTGACGCAGATCGACGAATTCGAAGCGGCTGGTGAACTACTGAGCGCGACACGCCTGCTGATTCGAAAACATCACGTCGTTGTTGCGAGTCT
Organism: uncultured Gammaproteobacteria bacterium; assembly: GCA_938034705.1. Taxonomy (GTDB): domain Bacteria; phylum Pseudomonadota; class Gammaproteobacteria; order Arenicellales; family CALHMG01; genus CALHMG01. The sequence continues at coordinate 19,245 of CALHMG010000349.1, read as the reverse complement.
GGTTGATGAGGAAGTCGCTGAAATGGTTCAGCGCGCCCCCGAGACCTGGACCGAACCGTATGAACAACTGGCAGGCCTCGAATACCGAAACGCTCTGAAACACACCCGGCTGGAACTTGAACGCTACGGGGTCTCGGTAGTGGACACGACGCCGGCGAATATCGAAAAAGAACTGTTCTCGCGCTATCAGACTCTCAAACAACGACGGGCCGTAGGCTAGCTGTTACAGCCGCCGCGTTGCGCCGCGGCCGCCAAAATACAGGTGCGTCACCATGATCGCAAAATAGCCAACGCCAACCAGAACCCGGATGCTTCGACCAAAATCCGGATCCGGAGAAATAAAGCCTTCAATCACACCCGCACCTATAAGGTACGGAACGATCACAATCAGAACTTTGCCCGCGTCAGAAACGACGCGCTGAAATGCTTCGGAGCGGGTTCGATTTCCCGGCTGAACCAACGCTTCACCAAGGCCAATGCCCAGCCCGCCAGCGAGTGCGATAACGCTTAGCTCGACCACGCCGTGAGCGACCACAAAATCGAACAGGCGACCGGCCATGGAATGGCCTGCGGTAAACGCAAAGATGCTGCCAAGCATCAATCCGTTGAGGCCGATGATATACAGCGTTCCTACGCCGTAGAAAATGCCAAGAGCGAAAGCAAAAAATGTGACCGCTACATTGTTGGTAATGATCTTGAACGAAATTATTGACGAGGGCGTCACATTCAGGAGGTCATCGGTCCAGAGCTCTCCTCGCTCTACCATCGAGATCATGGTGTTTGAGGCAAAGAGCGAAGCGGTCTCGGGATAAAAAAACGTCAACAGCCACCCTGCCAGAGCTGCGAGCAAAAACAGTACGGTGGAAGCAAGCATTGGCGCAAAACGTCGCCGCACAATCGCTGGCCCTTCGGCGGTGAAAATGCGCAACAGACCTTTGACGCCGGCTCCCGGTCGCGTATGGATAAACTCATGGGCCTGCAGGTACAGCCTCTCAAGCTGACCGGTAATCGAAGCATCGGGCGCGATCTGCCTGGCAACCGCAAGATCTCTCGCCAGTGATCTATAGCCGTGCACAACCTCGTTGAGTTCAGTCAGTGACGTGCGGCCTCGCCTGCCCGACTTTATCCGGGCAGCAATGTTCCGCCAGGACTCCTGCCTTGATTCCAGCCAGCCGGACAGTCGTTTCGGGTCGCCCATCAGGCCGCGGCTCTGGCCGGTTCAACCTGATCACCCGATCCGGATGGCCGGCGCTTCGCGTTCGCGAGCTTCAGCAAACGCTGGCGAAACAGCGGGCCTTGCGCTTTGGTTTTCTGGGCGTCTATGTCAGAAAACTTCACACCCGCTTTCTTCAGAATCTGTCTCGCAAAAGTAATCCGACGATCCGGAGCGAGACGATGCCAACGTTCAAGCAGTTCGGTCAAAATTGCCTGATCCCCGGATCCCAGACGCGATGCGCGGGTCGTCTCCGCGATTTCGTCAAAAGCTTTCTTGCCGACGCGTTCGTCATATACCAGCACCGTGCCGGCCGCGAGATCACCTAACCGAACACTTCGCGCTGTAAAGAGGCCACTCATAAACCCCACGACATACAGCCCCGGCGTCGCATCGACGATTCGAAACAGGTTTCTGATAAATATGGCACCGGCGGTTGGCGCACGACCGTCGTTCATGGCAACCCGTATTCCAGCAAAACGCTTGCCCGGCGTACGTCCACGCGTAATGGTTTCAAGTACCGGGTGATACAGCAGATAAATCGCCAACGCGCCGCCGACCGTCATCAGAAACGGCAACCCTGCGAAGTCAAATTCGCCGCTGGAGAAATCCATGAACCTGAGTTCCTTGAACGCCAGGAGCGAGCCGATAAACCACGTCAAGGCCAGTAAAAAACGCAGATGCCAGTCGGTAATGAATGCAAGCGAGCGAGCGCCCAGACCCGCGATATCGACGGTTAATTCGGTCGCTTCGGTTGCGTCAACCCTGAGTTGCTTTTCCATTGGCCCCACCCGTTACTGAATGTACGTTTTCAGTATAGAGACAGGCCTTGAACACCCGTCGGCAAAGCCATGGGAAAAACACCCAACAAAGAACAGCAGGTGCCGGGGCATATGGGCGAACCCTGGAAAAACCGTGATCCGCCGAAAGCCCAGGCCAGGTGCCAGTAGGAAAAGCTGTGCCCGTGAACGCGTTTAACGGTTCACCGGAGCGGAAATCGCTCTTTGTGGCGGCCGGAAGGGTACCGGCCGATTGCAGTTTCGAAACCTGATTCGACCCTTAGGTCGAACCCCCGGGTTCGACTCTTAGGAAGTCTGGTCTTCCACGTCTGCGTCAGGCGCGTTTTTCATGACTGATGCAATGCCGGACTCGCAACTGGCCGAAGACGCGTACATCTGGCTGTTACCCACGATTTGTCCATTGGTGGCCTTAAGACTGAAGAAAGCGCGACCGTCTTTGGCATCTTTGCGTTCAAACCTGGCATCGTCTGCCGCATTGGTTTTGACCGACTCGATTCCCGTGTGGGCGGCGTCTTTGCTTTTGTAACCCTGACTCGTAAGGATCACCTCGCCGTTACCGGCTTTCAGGCGCCAATAAGTCTGGCCGTTATCGCCGGTGAATATCTCGAATTTTCCTGCCATGTGACTCACTCCTTGTAATCAGTAACAACATTGTCCATACATCTTGCGCTGGAATCAGCAATGCGCGATCAAACGACGTTAACGGCGACGGGCGGGCGACTCAGGCTGTGAATAGCGCGTCTGTCTTGGCTGCTGCGACAAAATCATTAACGTGCAGACCGTTGATTTTATGTGTCCACCAGCTAACGGTCACGCGACCCCACTCCAGCAACATCGCCGGATGATGGTCTTCGCGTTGTGCAAGCTCGGCAACCGCATTGGTAAAGGCGACTGCCGCATCGTAGTCTTTAAAACTGAAACTGCGATGGAGCTGTTTCACACCCTCAACATCACGCACTTCCCAGTCCGGTGTCTGACGCTGATAGCTTGCGATCTCATCTGCCTCGAGCGCCGGCATACCGCCCTGACACGGTACGCAGACGATGTCGGTGAGTTTCTCTTTTGGTTCCATCAACAAGTCTCCAGAACAATGATCTCGGGAAGTCCGATTTGGTATGCAAATCTATTTTTAACTGGATCAGGTTGTCCCGTCCGCGCGCGTTCCTGATCCCGGTTCAAGACACGCTAACCGCGCATTATCGCGCCGTTCGGATCGAACAGCGTTGTCATTATCACGCTCGCGCCGGTTCTCTCACCAAGAATTTCTATCTCAACCTGACGGTCCTGTGTGATGAGTTCGGTTGGTAGAAATCCAATTGCTACGGACTTTTGCGCAAAGTGCGAGTACCCGCCCGAGGTGACAAAACCAACCAGCTCATCATCCACAAAGATTGGCTCATCACCCCAGACATCAGAATCCGTCGCGTCGACAATCATTGTGCACAGTCGGCGGCGGGGACCTGCCGATTTTTCCGCAACGGCGGCGGTCTTGCCGATAAAATCTGCGGCTTTGTCATACGCCGTAAACCGATCAAGCCCGGTTTCGGCGGGCATGTAGTCCGGCCTGTACTCACTCATCCAGGAACCAAAGGACTTGTCCAGTCGAAGACTCATCATCGCCCGCATACCAAATGGCCGAAGGCCCAGATCTTCTCCGGCTTTGGTCAGCGTCTCATAGAGACTGACCTGCTGGCTCGCGTGAACATAGATCTCGTAGCCAAGGCCGCCGGTGTAGCTGACCCGTTGAATCAACGCGTCGGACAATCCAACTTCCGTCTCCCTGACGGACATAAAAGGGAACGCCTCGTTAGACACGTCGATACGTGTGGCGCGGGAAAGCAGCTGTCGTGCATTAGGCCCGGCGATCTGAAAGCCAATCCAGTCGAGAGAAATATTGTCCACATGCACACTGCCATCATCGGGTAGATGCTGCTCGAACCAGCGCATGTGAAACGCCTGCGCGCCATAGGATGCTGTGAGCGCAAAGACGTCGTTGTCCAGATTGGATATCGTGAAGTCGCCGATGATTTTTCCTTTCGGCGACAGCATCGGGGACAGCGAAATTCGTCCGGGTGCCGGAACTCGACCCGCCATCACCACATCAAGCCAGTCCTGCGCACCGGGTCCTGTCACCCAGTATTTGCCGAAGTTATGAATTTCGTTGATGCCAACGGCATGACGGACTGCGTGACATTCTTCACCAACCCTTTCGTGTGCATTGGATCTTCTGAATGACGGAATCTCCCAGGGTTCATCGCCCGGTCCCGCAAAGTAGTTGACGTGCTCAAGACCATAGCCCTGGCCAAACACAGCATTCTGATTCTTCCAGACCGAGTACGCCGGCGTCGTGTCCAGAGGTCGACCTACCGGAAGCTCTTCATTCGGATAGCTGACCGCAAACCGTCGCTGGTAGTTTTCGGTCACCTTCTTTCTGGTATAGGCACGCGTGCAGAAGTCGCCAAACCGTGCGACGTCCATGGCAAACACATCCCGCGACGGTTCGCCTTCAATCATCCACTGCGCCAGCGTCAGCCCAACGCCGCCGCCCTGACTGAATCCAGCCATCACACCGCAGGCGGACCAGAAATTCGTCAAGCCTGGCACCGGGCCGACCAGAGGATTGCCGTCGGGTGCAAACGTAAACGGGCCGTTAATGATGGTCTTGATCCCGGCCGATTCCAGAACGGGGCATCGACGGTATGCGTACTGCAACGGCTCCGCGATGCGATCGAGCCTGTCCGGCAAAAGCTCGTGGCCAAAGTCCCATGATGTGCCGTCTACTGCCCAGGGTTCACAGGCCTGCTCATAGATCCCGATGACCAGCCCACGCCCTTCCTGACGCAGGTAGCTTTCGCCGGTTGGGTCCATGACGTGCGGCAGCTCAGTGTCGCGTTCATAGACTTCGGGAATGTCCTCGGTTACCAGGTATTGATGTTCCATCGGGTGAAGCGGCAGAAAAACCCCGACCATCTCGCCAACTTCGCGCGCCCAGAGACCCGCCGCGTTAACAACGTGCTCTGCATGCACGGTGCCCTGCTCTGTCACTACGGACCAGCTGCCGTCGGCTCGAGCGTCCAGGGAAAGAACGCGATTACGCAGCACGATTTGCGCGCCATTGTTGCGAGCGGCGGCGGCATAGGCGTGAGTCGTTCCCGATGGATCAAGGTGTCCGTCGAGGGGATCGTACAGCGCGCCAATGACCCCTTCGGTACTGGTTATCGGTGAAAGCTCGCGAATCTCATCCGGGCCGATGATCTCGGTATCCAGACCCATATACCGGTGTTTGGCCCTTTCAGCCTTGAGATAGTCCATTCGCTCAGGCGTTGTCGCGAGGGTAACGCCGCCGACATGATGCAGACCGCATGAGTGTCCCGACACGGCTTCGAGCTCTTTATACAGCTCGATGGTGTAACCCTGCAGCGCCGCCATGTTGGTATCGGCGTTGAGCGTGTGAAATCCGCCCGCCGCGTGCCATGTCGAACCTGACGTCAATTCGGAGCGCTCGATCAAAAGCACATCGGTCCAGCCAAGCTTGGTCAGGTGATACAGCACACTGCAGCCGACAACACCACCGCCGATAACGACAACCTGGGCCTGACTTTTCATCAAATTTTCCTCTGAATGGCAAACACCAGCGCTGCGGTACTGCCTTGTGAAACTGCAACGCCAATCTATTGGGTCAATCGAGCTGCCGCAAGCAGTGACGTCAATTCCACGCGGCAACCGTCGCTTAACGCTACAGGGGCGTCGCGGTATGCTGGTCCTTCACGGACGCCCGGACGTCGGTTCGGTTCCGGCTCACAAAAAATCCTGAGGAGAAAATCGATGGGTATTGCTAACGCAACACTGAGGTACAAGGCTGGCAACGCGACGCTGGAAAGCTATCTCGCGTGGGACGACACGTCGAGCAAACCGAGGCCCGGTGTCATGGTAATCCATGAATGGTGGGGGCTGGACGACTACGTCAAAGGCCGTGCGAACCAGCTCGCGGCGATGGGTTATACCGCGCTTGCGGTCGATATGTATGGCGGCGGTAAAGAAGCGGCCAATCCGGACGAAGCCGGGAAGGCGATGAATGCCGTGCTCGGTGACATGGACAACGGCACCAAACGACTGGCGACCAGTCTGGCAGTTCTCAAGTCACAGAAGCTGGTCGACGCAAAGCGGACCGCGGCGATTGGATATTGCTTTGGCGGTGCAATGGTTCTGCACATGGCTCGTTCGGGCATGGATGTTGGCGGTGTAGCGAGCTTTCATGGATCGCTCGGTTCATTCGCGGATCCTGCACCCGGTTCAATTCGCGCCAAGGTTCTGGTTTGCCACGGCGGCGATGACAAACTGGTCGCGGATGACGACATCAAGGCGTTTCGAACCCAGATGGACAAGGCACAGGCAAAGTACGAATTTGTTTCGTATCCGGGTGCCCTGCACGGCTTTTCCAACCCTGAAGCAACGGGACGCGGCAAGAAATACGGACTGCCCCTGGCGTATGACGAAAAAACCGACAAGGCTTCCTGGGCAAAAATGAAAAGCATGTTCGATTCCATTTTCTAACAGCCGCATCATTACACCGGTCGTTGACAGGATCACTCGACGACCGGCTCACCCGAACTGAACAATCAGACTGAACGACAACCTGAGGCTTTCACCCATGACTTTCGTAACCACCGATGACGGTGTCAAACTCCATGTTGAGGAAACCGGTAGCGGTGAACCCATCGTGTTCGTCCATGAATTTGCCGGTGACTGCCGGGCGTGGGAACCCCAGGTCAGATATTTTTCAAGACGCTATCGCTGCATTACCTTTAACGCACGCGGCTATCCACCGTCAGATGTACCCGGACCCGATGCGTATTCCCAGGATCGGGCACGACTCGACATATTGAGCGTTCTCGATGGACTCGGTCTGGACAAAGCGCACATCTGCGGGCTTTCCATGGGTGGTTTTGCGGTTCTGCATTTTGGCATCCATCACGCCGATCGAGCGCTGTCGCTGATCGTCGCGGGCTGTGGTTATGGCGCTGAGCAGAATCAGCGCGAGCAGTTCGCTGAAGAAGCGGAAAGCACCGCCCGCTTTCTTGAGACAACCAACGGCGACACTTTTGCCGACAAATATGGGTCAGGTCCAACTCGCGTACAGTTCATCAACAAAGACCCTCGTGGCTGGGAAGAGTTCAGAACACAGCTGTCAGAGCATTCTCTGGTCGGTGCTGCGCATACCCAGCGCGGCGTACAGAAATCCCGTCCTTCGATTTTTGATCTCGAAGATGATCTCAAAAAAATCACTACGCCCATGCTGGTGATGACCGGTGACGAGGATGAGCCTTGCCTGATCCCGAATATCTATCTTAAGCGCAACGTCCACACCGCTGCGCTGGTGGTGCTGCCAAACTCCGGACACACGATCAACCTGGAAGAGCCGGAAATGTTTAACCGCGCATGTGACGACTTCTGGACTCAGGTTCGCGCGGGTCGCTGGCCCACGCGCGACCCCCGCTCGCTCTCGAGCAAAATACTGAGCGTTGAGGACTGAATTCCATCATGCAGGCATCAATCAATATCCGCCCTGGTGATTTGAGTCAGTACGCTGACTTACGCGCCGAGGTCCGTTCGTTCCTCGCGGACTACGCCCGGCAGCACGGCAAGCACGACTGGATTGCTTCGTGGATGGGCCACTCGCCGCAGTTCTCCAAAGCGCTCGGAGAGCGTGGCTGGATCGGCATGACCTGGCCAAAAAAATATGGCGGCGCAGAACGTACATTTCTCGAACGCTATGTCGTGATGGAAGAACTGCTCGCTTCAGGTGCTCCGGTCGCCGCGCACTGGATAGGTGATCGGCAAAGTGGTCCTCTGCTGCTGAACGTCGGCACCGAGGCCCAGCGACAGAAGTATCTGCCGGGAATCACCCGAGGCGAAACGTTTTTTTCCATCGGCATGAGTGAACCCGGTTCGGGTTCAGATCTAGCGGCGGCCAGAACCAAAGCAGAAAAGACCTCCGATGGCTGGGTTATCAACGGACAGAAGATATGGACGTCGAACGCCCACAACAATCACTACGCGATCGTGTTCTGCCGAACCAGTCCGCTCAATGAGAAAAAGCGCCACGAGGGTTTTTCACAGTTCATCGTAGATCTGAAAAGTGAGGGCCTTGAAACCAGGCCAATCGAAAATATCGCGGGCGAACACCATTTTAACGAGGTCTTTTTTAAGGACGTTGTTGTCGCCGACGACTGTCTGGTCGGCGAAGCAGGCAACGGCTGGAACCAGGTGACAAGCGAACTCGCGTTCGAACGGTCAGGTCCTGAGCGTTTTCTGAGTAACTACGCGCTGACGGCAAAACTGACTGATGCCATGCAGGGGGTCGACTCTGACCTCGCGCGTCAGGAAATTGGCCGCATGGCCGCTCACTACTGGACCTTGCGAAAGATGTCGTCCGGGGTAGCCAAAGCTATCAGCGAAGGCGATCCGCCCAATCTCGAAGCCGCCCTCGTCAAGGATCTGGGGACTATCTTCGAGCAGGAAATTGCCGACACCACGCGCAAGCTTGTTCATTCCAGTGACATTCGCAGTGACGAATTCTTTGACCTGATGCAGTCGTACACGGTGATGCATGCGCCAAGCTTTACGCTGCGCGGCGGCACCAACGAGGTGCTCAGGGGCATCATCGCCCGCGGGATGGGCCTGCGATGAGCGACGCCGGAAAAATATTCAGCGAGTCGTTAGCCCGGGTTTTTACCGACTACGACGACACTCACAAGATCAGCTCCGGACGAACTCTCGCGTGGTCCGAGACGTTGTGGAAGTCAGTGAACGAACTCGGCCTGCCGCTGTTGATGATTGATGACGCCAAAGGTGGCGCCGGCGGTTCAACGGGTGATCTGTTTGACGTGCTCGCGATAGCCGGTCGCCACGGTGTTCCTTTGCCCATGACAGAGACGGTCGTTGGTGCGTGGCTTGCCAGTATCCATGGACTTACGCTACCCGCGGGGCCGGTCACGCTCGGCATCGGAAGCGATATGGCAAACCTCACCGCAAAACGTTCCGCGAACTCTCTGATCGTGTCGGGAACGCTGTCGAAAATACCCTGGGGCAGAACCAGCGAGTGCGTGATCACGCTGGTCGATGAACAGCTTGTTGTTGTCAACAACACGGGGCATGCGGTTAAAGAACACAACAACCTTGCCGACGAGCCAAGCGACACAATCGAGCTGGTGGACTGCGAAATATCGGAGCCGTCTTTCGCTCAGGCGCAGATGTCCACCGACTCAATCCTTCGCATCGCTGCGCTTGGACGCGCCGCCCAGATGTGCGGGGCGATGCATGCAGTTCTGGAATTGACCATGCAGTATGTGTCTGACCGCGAACAGTTTGGTCGGCCGTTGAAAAAATTCCAGGCGATCCAGCACTATCTGGCCAAAATGTACTGCGAGGTCGTCGCCGCCAGCACCGCCACTCGTGGCGCGCTGGAACTGCCCGACGCCTGGGAAGCAGAGTTTGAGTGCGCCGCAGCTATCGTACGCACGCGTGAAGCGGCGAGCGCTATCGCCGCGCTGTCGCACCAGTGCCACGGCGCAATTGGTTTCACGGCTGAATACCAGCTCGGCAGACTCACCAAACGCCTCTGGGCTTGGCGCGACGAATACGGCGATGAGAGCGAGTGGCGCGACGCGCTGGGACGACTGGTTCTGTCCGATGCCGAAACAAGCCTGTGGCAGCGCCTGACTGACAGATCAGGCTAGCTAGTCGACAAAGTCTCGCTGACCCGGTCCGATCTCACCGACGACGGTTTCAGTACCGCGACCGGACTGGATTGGCGAGTAGAAACCCGGAGACATCACGGGCTGGGATTCCGGATGACGCAGCCTGATGCGTCGAAGGTTGCGGTTTGCGATGCGAATGCCGACGGCATCAGACGTCGATTCCGCTTTCTGCAGTTCACTGACGAAATATTGCAGCAGGTGATTAATGCCTTCCATGGCCAGAGCGTTATCAGGCTGCTCTTTGAGCGCTTTTTCAAGCAACCCTACAGCGCTGGGTCCGCTCCCTTCCATCAATCTGTTATCACCCATGGCAATACGCGCGTTGTTGATAAGCGATGCAACAGCCGGTGACGACTGCACAGACAGCGCGCTTTGAATGAGCTGAACATTTTCACCTTGTTGAACAACAATCGGTGCGGGTGATGCCACCGCCGCTCGCACGGCAGGTGCCGCCGAGCCGACCTCAGGTTTCGTGCCAATCGCCGTCCAGCCACCGGGCTTGAAAACTACAGCCGTGATCGTCAGCACCAGAATACCTGCAGCAACTGCAGCGGTGCTCATACGCCTGCGTCCAATTGCAAGCTTCTGCCGCTTTGTGACTGCCGCCGCTGTCTGGGATTCAGGCGCCATCGCCGGCGTCGGAACATCGTTCGACGCTTCGCGAATGGATACGAGAACTGCGGGCATGTCGGCGAAAGCGCCGAGCCGCGTCATTACTTCATCACTTGTGCGCGGTCGATCCTGTACGCGCAGATTCATCATCCAGTCAATGCAGGCGCGGATGTCGTGAGAAAATCTTTCCTCAATACCGGCGCCCATGTGAACCAGAGGTTTCAGAGGATCCGGGTCGCGATTCTGGACGGCGTCAAAGCGAGCGGGCGCATCGACGGGATCACGGCCTGTTATCGCGAAGTAGAGTGACGCACCCAGTGAATAAAGATCAGAACACGGACCCTGATGATCACGCCGCTGCATGAATTCAAACGGCGCGTAGCCGGGCTCGAGTACCGAACCCAGCGTTTCTGCCCTTTCGGCGATCATGTATCTGGCCGCGCCAAAACCGGTCAGGACAATGCGTCCGTCTTCACCGATCAGAATATTGTCGGGTGTAATCGCGCGATGCAGCGCGTTGGTGTTGTGAACCTCGGACAGTACCGGGAGCAGCCACAGCAGGATATCGCGCGCCAGTGCCTCACTGAAGCAGGCTGATTCTCTCTGAATGAGCGCCCGAAGACTGATGTACGGCTGAACGTCAGGTGACGTCAGGTCTTCAAGCACACGGTAGCAGGTGCCATTAAGCGACAGCGTCTCAAGACAACGGACAACGCCAGGGTCGTCCATCTGCTCGAGCATCTTGCCTTCAACCTGAAATCGTTCGAGCGCGACTTTAAATGCTTTTTCCCGGCGTCTCGATGCGGCACCCAGGGTGATGCCATCTTCGGAGCGAAGACAGAGCCCCGCCGGCGCGTATTCTTCCACCAGCACTCGAGCGCCTGTGCTGGTATCGCATCCGATGTAGCGCACCATGAATGCATCAACGGTCTTGAGCTGATCAAGCTGATACTGGCCAACCGAAATTCCACGTTCCACAGCGAGTGCGCGATCGCCGATACGACCCGAGTCGGTTGGGTTGGGCGTTATCGCACCGGACGCAGAAAACGTTATGTCGACATCACGACCGGGGGAGTGCGACGCTGCGTCGACGCGATGATTACCGCTGCTGTTTTTTAGAAACTGCCGTAACAATTTAAGCCTTCCCTTCGAACGATGTGGCCCGCTTCGATGACCACCAGTCTGACCACGGTGTCCACGCGGCCCGAACTTCAGGGCAGTCCTCACAACCCTGGAGTCATGCGCCACAAACTCAGGAGTTCCGCCCCTGCAGGCACGCCCGAAGTATCCCGCCGGGCACCTTACATCTGGCTTAAGCCAACAGTCGGAGCCGGGTTAAGACAACGCCCCGGACGGGGCCACCCACCGGACTATTCAAGCTTGGTCCATCGCGGCTGGATGCGCGGTTAATCGTCTGAAATTTTAGCGTTTAGTTTCCGCTAAGAGCCGCTAATGCGCCGTATTTCGGGCGTTTTCGCCGCAGCAGGCCGGATCGAGCTCGTCGGTACGCACAAACCGTACAGACACCGTTTCGCCAGCTGCCACTACCCGTCGAAGCGCGCGCTGCATCGGTGGACACTGATCTTGATACCCGGCGGGTGTCGCTATCAGATTCCATCTTTAAGGTCGGTATTGGACAACATGAAAAAGCTTCTCGTTCTTCCCGGTGACCACATTGGTGTCGAGGTCATCGATCAAACTCTGAGAGTCGTCGATTGGCTGCGTACCCACGCAGATCTGGAGGTGGACGTCACCACAGATATTATCGGTGGCGCCTCATGGGATCGCCACGGAACCTTTGTGACAGACACGGTCGTTGAGAAGTGCCGGGTTGCGGACGCCATTTTGTTTGGCGCAGAAGGCGGGCCTAAGTGGGATGAGATCAAGGCCCGTGGCGGCCCGAAGATGTTGAGCGGATTGCGGCAGCTGCGCAAGGACCTGGACCTGTTCGCCAACCTGCGACCCGTCAAGCCGTTTGACGCCCTGGACGATGCCTCAAGCCTCAAACCCGAAGTCGTCCGCGGTGTTGATCTTGTAGTCGTGCGAGAACTCACCAGCGGCATCTACTACGGACAGCCGCGCGGGATTGAGACACGGGACGATGGATCGAGACGGGGGATAGATACCCAGAGCTACACCGATGCCGAAATTGAACGCATCGTTCGGTTCGGGTTTGAGCTGGCGATGTCCCGACGAAAACATCTGACCTCGGTTGATAAAGCGAACGTGTTGCGCAGCAGCGTGCTCTGGCGCGACGTCGTGACCGAAGTCGCACCCGACTTCCCACAAGTTACCCTGAACCACCTCTATGTCGACAACGCAACGATGCAGCTGGTGCGTGATCCGAAGCAGTTTGACGTTATCGTTACCGATAATCTATTCGGCGATATTCTCTCGGACGGGGCAGCGATGATTACGGGGTCTCTGGGCATGCTGCCGTCAGCGTCGCTTGGACCGGTGGACTCAAGCGGACATCGCCCGGCCCTCTTCGAGCCGGTACATGGCAGTGCGCCAGACATCGCCGGCCAGGGCATCGCGAACCCGATTGCCGCGATGCTGAGTCTGGCGATGGCGTTGAGACTGGCGCTTGAACGGCCTGATCTTGCCGACCGTGTTGAATCTGCAATTGCGGGCGCGTTGAACACGGGACTGCGAACCGCCGACATTGCAGCCGACCCGTCCAAAGCCACGTCAACCACCGAGATGGCTGATGCTGTTCTGGCCAAACTCGCTTTGACGTCATAATCGACGTTCTAACCCAACGGACTATAAAATGGCGAATCCAAACCCCATGAGCCCGGGGCAATCCACCACCCGACCAGCGTCAGACACCAGTCGCCAGCACGGCGCGATGGAGTACACGACACCGCCATGTGATCTTGACGAGGTGCGCCTGTACAGACTTGAGCGCATCCGAAACGAGTTGCGCAAACACGACTACGCCGGTGGGCTCTTCTTTGACCCGGTCAACACGCGTTACGCGACTGACACGACCAACATGCAGATCTGGTGCGCTCACTACGAAACACGCTGCGTGTTTGTCGCAACCGACGGCCCTGTTGTTGTGTTCGACTACGGTAACTACCCTCACCTTGTCGAGGATGTTCCCACCGTCGACGAGTACCGGGCGCTGTCGTCGTTCTACTATTTCACCGCCGGTGACCGGGTCGAGGCGAAGGCGGAAAAATTTGCCGACGATATCGCCGAACTCGTCACGGCGCATGGTGGAGGCAATCGTCGACTCGCCGTAGACCGCCTTTCATGGGAAGGCGTGCGCCCGCTCCTGGCTCGCCAGATTGAAATCTTTGATGGACTTGAGGTGACCGAACACGCGCGCGTCATCAAGTCGGACGGCGAACTCATGCTCATGCGCGCTGCGATCGATGTCTGTGAACAGGGCATGACCTCGATGTACGAAGCGCTGGAACCCGGCATTACCGAAAACGCCTTGTGGGCCAAGCTCCACGAGACGAATATCGCACTTGGTGGTGAGTGGATAGAAACGCGTCTGCTGTGTTCAGGTGAACGCACCAATCCATGGTTTCGCGAGTGTTCGATGAAAACCATCAACGCCGGAGAAATGGTCTGCTTTGATACTGATCTGATCGGCCCGTACGGATATTGCGCCGATATCTCGCGCGCCTGGCTGTGTGGTGACAACGAACCGACACCCGAGCAGCGCCGACTCTATTCGCTTGCGTACGAACAGATACAGCACAACATTGACGTGCTTCAGCCCGGCAAGACATTTCGCGAAGTCGCATTCGAATCCTGGCAGCTGCCGGATGAGTTTCTCGCGAACCGCTACGGCAGCCTGATCCACGGTGTTGGTCTTGCTGACGAGTGGCCTTCTATCAAACACTCAAACGATTTCGACACCAAAGGCTATGACGGCACACTGCAACCCGGCATGACACTGTGCGTCGAATCCTATATTGGAACTGACGGCGGCGCCGAGGGTGTCAAGCTCGAAGAGCAGATTCTGATCACGGAGACCGGCACGGAAACACTGTCAACGTGGCCCTTTGAATCGAAACTGCTCAACTGAAACACCGCTGAAATTTTACCGGGTTACATCATCATGACACTGACAATTCAACAACAGTACGAGCGCGACGGCTTCGCGTTCCCGCTGACTGTTCTCGACTCGGACGAAGCCAAGAGGTGGCGCACCGTATTTGAGAACTGCGAGGCGAAGTGGGGCGAGCATCCGGATGCTCAAATTAAAAAAGCCGTTAAGTCTTTTCCGCACCTGGTCTTCCCTGAAATCGATGCGATGATCCGGGACCAGCGGATTGTCGACTACGTCGCGCAGGTGCTCGGCGACAACATACTGTGCTGGAATTTCAGCGCCTGGATCAAGGAACCGAACACATCGTCATACGTCAGCTGGCACCAGGACCTGAACTACTGGGGCCTTGATGACGTCGACGAGGTGACCGCGTGGATAGCCCTGTCACCGGCTAACGATAGCAGTGGCTGCATGCGTTTCGTGAGGGGTTCCCACAAGGAAAGAATCGAACATCGAGACACGTTCGCCAAAGACAATCTGCTCACTCGCGGACAGGAAGTCGTCACCAGCATCGACGAATCCGAGGCCGTAAGCATCGAACTTGAGCCCGGCCAGATGTCGCTACATCACGGGCTTTTGATGCACGCGTCCGGTCCCAATTCGACAGACGACCGACGGATCGGACTCGCCATTCGCTACATCAAGCCGAGCATGCGTCAGGCGCAAGGAGACGGAGACTACGCCGTGCTGGTCAGAGGCCAGGACGACTTCGGTCATTTCAATCTGGCCCCGTCACCATCGGCTGCGTTTGCCGACGATGCGGTCGCGCGCGCTGTCGAGGTCCACGAGCTGCACGACAAAATTCTGTATCGCGGCGCACAGCAAAAACGCGCCTGATAGTTCGTTCAGCGAACAGCCGACGTCAGTGACTGATCGAGATCCTCAATCAGATCGTTCACGTCTTCTATGCCAACGGAAAGGCGCAGCAGGTTCTGGGGAACGCCGGTTCTCTCGGGCTCAAGGGAATGCCTGTGCTCGACAAGACTTTCAACGCCACCGATTGAGGTCGCGCTGGTGATCAACTGCATCGCTCCGGCCGCTGCGAGCGCCTGCTTTGCACCACCCTTCACGTGAAAGGCCAGCAGCGAGCCAAAGCCACCTTTCATCTGTCGCCTGCTGATCTCGTGTCCGGCTGAATCCGGCAGTCCTGGATAACGGACGCCGTCAACGCTCGGATGAGACTGAAGAAACTCGGCGATCTTCGCCGCGTTGGAAGCGGCACGCTCAACGCGCACCGCAAACGTTCGCATTCCGCGTAACAGCAGCCACGCCTCAAACGTGCCCGGCATTGCGCCGGCCTCGCTGCGTTCTTCACGGATTCGGGCAAGAACATCGTTGTTTTCACGCACCACTACCGCGCCGGCAAGAACGTCGCTGTGACCGTTCAGTGATTTGGTCGCCGAGTGCATGACGATATCGGCTCCCAGCTCAAGCGGACGCGTAAAGAGCGGTGTGGCCGCGGTGTTGTCGGCAACCACCAGTGCTTTCGCCGCTTTCGCCGCCTGGCTCACGGCGGCGATATCCGTGACGTTCATCATCGGGTTGCTCGGTGACTCGATCCAGACCAGGGAAGTTTCGTGCGGCCGGATCGCATCGATGTAGGTCGAGGCGTCAGCGTCCTCGACCAGCGTCAGATCAATGCCCCGACGATCACAGAATTTTTCCAGCCAGACGCGAGTGCCCCAGTACATCGAGCCCGGTGCGACAACGTGATCTCTGGATTGGCAGGTGCGACAGATGGCAGCGATAGCCGCCATCCCGGACGGGAACAACAGGCACTCGCCACCGCCTTCAAGGTCCGCTATCACGCGTTCGGCTGGAATGATCGCCGGTGATGTGTCCCGAGAGTAGGTGTGGGCCGCGTTGAGAAGTTCGTACCGATCGTCTCTGGCAAAGGTCGTCGACGTCTGTATCGGTGGCACGATGCCGCCGGTATTTACGTCAACAAAATGACTTGCCGTCGCGGCGGTCGTGCGAATAAAGCGTTTTGGATCCTGTTCGCTCACGACGCGCGATGCCGATCAGGCATCAGTCCGTGCGCGCGTCTCGGCCTCGGACCCTTTCAGCACGTAGCGACGCCCGCAGTAGTAGCAGTCGGCCTGATGATCGTCGCCAAGAGAAAAGTAAACCGTAGGATGACCGAGGGCACCGCCACCACCATCGCAGGAGAGTCGCTCCTCGGGGTCTTCAACGCTGATCACTTCTGGTGCTTGCATATCAAGTTACGAACTCGTTCATGGTGTCACGAATGATAGGGGACGAGCCCGCTTGGGCCAAGGGTTGTGGTGCAACGCACCGACGGAATCATTCGATCGCGCACAAACTCGTGCGGAAATTGACCCAACGGAGAAACCCAATGGCACGATTTTGCATAATTCCCAACGCGACTCACATCTCGGCCTGCCTTGCTGCGATGTGGCTGCTGATGAGCCCCGGCGTCGCGCTGCCCGGCAACAGCGTCACTTCAGGCACCGGTACGGAGCCGGGCATTGAAGCCTTTCTCAAGGGAAGCTACGTGGAAGCCGCTCGGGCACTGGACCAGCGCGCCCGGGCTCGTCATGGTCCGAGTCAGTACTACCTCGGGTTGCTGCATCTGCGCGGTTACGCCGGCCGGACGGACCGTGCTCTGGCCTACGCGTGGTTCGCGGCCGGCGAAGCAAACGGCCACGCACCGTCCCGGGTCATGCGACGAAAGCTGCATCCGCGTCTGAGTATCGGTGATCTGCCCCGGGCGCAGCGGCTCGCACGGCAGTACGTGTATCAATTTTCCGGTGAAAAAATCGCACCGTCACCGTGCTTCAGATCCGCCGCGAATGACCTTGTTGTCCCGTGTCAGTCACGCAGCCTCTGATCGGGACGTGCTGACGAGACGATAGCCCGGCGTAGAGTAAGACTCAGGCCGGGTCAGGCCGCGCTTGTGACCGAACTCTGTTCAAGGTCACTTTCAGTTTTGCCATCGTCTCGCTGACGAAATGACCGACGCACCTCCGTGCTTTTCGACACGGCAAAATCGATGAATTCACGCACTCGAGTCGGCAGGTATCGATTGCTTGGATAGATCATGCTGAGATCACCGATGCTGGTGTGATAGTCGGGCAAGACACGCAGCAGACGACCGTTGTTCAGGTGATGGGAAACCAGAAATCGCGGCACGTGAGCAATACCCAGCCCGTCGAGTGCCGCTGCCACCAGCAGGTCGAGATCATAGGAAGCCGCGCGCGGGGTGACATCAAGACGCTGATTCAGCTCGGGGCCGACGAACTCCCAGCTCGCGCGACCGGCGCTGGTGCCGTAGGACAGTGTGCTGTGGCCCTGCAGGTCCGTGGGTTCGTTCGGTGTGCCGTTTTTGGCCAGATATTCCGGCGACGCCACCATCACTGGCGCCGGGTCGCCAATATTGCGTGCGATAAAACTTGAATCGGGTAAATGACCGATGAAAAACGCGATGTCGGCTCCCTGCTCAAGCAGGTCAACGCCGGTGTCACTGGTGATCACTTCGAAAGTGATTCCGGGATAACGCTCCATGAACGACGGGATCCACTGAGCGAGCACGTGCCTCACAAACGAAGACGGACCCGCTACCCGGATATTGCCAGCGAGTTCACCGTGCCCGAGCCGAACACCCGACGTCGCTTCCTCAAGCTGTGAGAGCAGACTCCCACAGCGATTCGACAGCTCGCGACCCGCATCGGTGATGTTGAGCGTGCGGGTGTTGCGCTGCATCAGTCGCGTCCCAAGACGCTCCTCGAGCTGCGCGACCTTGCGACTGATGGTGCCTTTGGGTATTCCGAGCTGGCTCGAAGCCTCGGTAAAGCTGCCGGTTTCGACAACCTTTATGAACAGAGCAATTTCGTTGTAATCGAACATGCGTAATGCGACCAAACTTCCGGTCGTCCTCCCCTTCTCGCCTGGTGTGAGCCCACGCCCACGGTACTGTTGCCGGCAGAACCCGGTTACATCCAGGGACCGCTGGGTGCAAATCAATCAAGATTCGAGCTGTCTGGTGCCGGAGCCTATCCAACAATCCAATAATGGACCTTCCTTCCACTTTCGAGTCTACGTGAATTGCGACACGCGAAGACGACCCGTTTCTATCGGCGGATTCACCAACGCTCGCTGATCGAAACGGTCCTACAATCGCCCGAATTGCAACACTATTTAGTAATTCAAAAGCACTCATGCCTCTTTCGACAAGCAAACAGCTGTTCCGAATCTCGGTGGACTCAATGTGCATGCACTACGCTGTGTGGGGCCAGGGCCCTGCGCTCGTTCTGCTGCATGGAGGCTCGGGTTCCTGGACCCACTGGATTCGAAACATCGAGGTGCTTGCTCAGACCTACACTGTGATCGCACCGGATCTGCCGGGCACCGGAGACTCGGATTTACCCCGCAAGACGTTTGACCGACACGATCTTGTGGGCTCGATGAACGGGATCGCCGACGACGTCAGCGTTACGCTCAATGCGCTGCTGGGTGTCCTTAACCTGACGCAGTATCGACTGGTCGGTTTTTCCATGGGCAGCATCGTGAGTGGTGCCCTCGCAGCGCGGCACCCTCATGGCTTGCAACAGCTCGTTCTCGTCGGCACATCCGCTTTGGGAATGAGCTCGGGTGGACCGGTGAGCAATGTTGAACCGTTGAATTCCGAGGACACTCCAGAGGAAGCTTTGCAACGCCAGGGCCGGAACCTGACACGCATCATGCTCGCTGATACGGCCAGCGTGGATGCTCTTGCTCGCAAAACACAGTACGACAACGTGATTCGCGCGCGTATTCGCACACACTGGC
>CALHMG010000348.1 GCA_938034705.1 uncultured Gammaproteobacteria bacterium | reverse complement strand
GTCTGCACCGCACCGACGGCAAGTTCGCTTGCGGCCGGGAAGGTCCAGGTCAGAAGACCCGTTGCACCTGCGGCAGGCGGACCATCAGCGGCCGGCGTCGATGAGACATAGCTCATGCCTGCCGGGATCATGTCTGTGATGCTGTAGGCACCTGAAGGCACGTTGCCTTGGTTCTTTACCGTCAGCGTGTAGTTGACACTGCTGCCCGGTGTCACCGGAGTGGTTTGACCCGCTGCCAGTTCCTTGATCAGAGCGAGGTCGTAGTCAACGTTGACGTCGATGTCCTCGTAGTCCGAATCGTCTTCGTCACCGACTGGCTGGTCGATATTCTCGTCGTTGTGGTTGTCGACAGGATCATTGCCGTCACCACCGTCGCCTGAGCCGGAGTCGTTGCCGTCGTTATCGCCAGGCTGTGAGTCGCTGTCGTCACCGGAGTCGGTTTCGATCTCGGCCCAGTTTCTGAACGGTGCCTGAGCAACGTCGTCGATCTTGACCGTGAGTTCAATAGTCTGCACCGCACCAACGGCAAGCTCGCTTGCGGCCGGGAACGTCCAGGTCAGAAGACCTGTTGCGCCCGCGGCAGGCGGACCATCAGCGGCCGGTGTTGATGAGACATAGCTCATGCCCGCAGGCAGCATGTCCGAAACGCTGTAGGCACCTGAAGGCACGTTACCCTGGTTCTTTACGGTAATGACGTAGCTGACATTGCCGCCAGGCAGCGCGGGCTGCGTCTGGGACGGATCAAGTTCCTTGATCAGCGCCAGGTCGTATTCAACCGCGACGTCTACGTCCTCGTAGTCCGAGTCGTCTTCGTCACCGGCAGGCTCGTCAGTGTTGACGTCGTTGTGATTATCGACTTTGTCATCACCGGTTCCACCGTCGCCAGGTCCGTCATCGTTGCCGTTGTTGGATCCAGGTTTGGAATCTTCGTCGCTTCCTGAAGCAGACGCGATCTCGGCCCAGTTTCGAAATGGTGCCTGGGTTACGTCGTCGATCTTGAGCGTCAGGCGAATCACCTGAAGCGCTCCAGGTGCAAGTTCACTGGCGACCGGGAAGGTCCACTTCAGCAGGCCCGTTGTGCCCGCTGCAGGTGGTCCGTCGGCGGCAGGTGTCGCAGAGACATAGCTCATGCCCGCAGGAATCATGTCGGTTACGGTGTAGGTACCGGAGGCGACATTGCCCTGGTTCTTGATTGTGATTTCGAAATTGACGTTGCTGCCGGGCGCGACCGGTGTGGTCTGGCCTGCGGCGAGCGTTTTGATCAGCGCAAGGTCATAGCTGAAAGCGACATCCACATCTTCGTAGTCGCTGTCGTCTTCGTCACCTGCGGGTTGATCGATATTGACGTCGTTGTGATTGTCGACGGGATCGTTGCCGGTTCCACCGTCGCCGGCGCCAGAATCGTTGCCGTCGTTGTCACCAGGTGCCGAGTCTTCGTCGTCACCGGAGTCGGTTTCGATTTCCGCCCAGTTGCGAAATGGTGCCTGTGTGTCGTCGTCGATTTTGAGTGTCAGGTCGATTGTCTGAACCGCGCCTGCCGTGAGTCCGTTTGCAGCGGAAAAAGTCCACGTCAGAAGACCTGTCGCGCCAGCGGCAGGAGGGCCGTCAGCGGCAGGTGTCGCAGATACATAGCTCATTCCTGCAGGGATCATGTCGGTGACGCTGTATGCGCCTGAGTCCGCTGTACCCTGGTTTTTGACAGTGATCGTGTAGTTCACGCTGCTGCCCGGTGCGACCGGCGTAGTTTGGCCGGCTGCGAGGGTCTTGATCAGTGCAAGATCGTAAGGATCGACTGGTGGTGCGGTATCAAGAAACACGTCTTCATAGTCGCTGTCGTCTTCGTCGAGCGGATCAGGTCCCGAATCGTCGTTGTTAATGTCGTTGTGATTGGTAACCGGATCGCCGCCAACGCCGCCGTCACCGGAACCGGTGTCGTTGCCGTCGTTGTCGCCAGGCTGGGAGTCAACATCCGTACCGTCGTCCGTTTCGATCTCGGCCCAGTTTCGATACTGAGCCTGTGTCGCATCATCGACTTTCAGCTGAAGATTGATCGTGATCGTGGCGCCGGCCGGCAATGCAATTGTCTGCGGTCGCGTTGTGAGATCCGATACGAATGTCCAGGTCAGCTGGCCGGTGGTTCCCGCTGGGGGGCTACCGTCGGGAGCCGGGGACGCGGTCACATAACTCATGCCCGCCGGGATCATGTCGGTGATTGAAAAATTGTTCGCGTCAAGGTTGCCCTGGTTCTTGATCGTCAACGTGTAGTTGACCACTGAACCGAGAGAAACCACTGAGCTCTGGCCAGCATCAAGCTCTTTGATCAGCGCCAGGTCATAAAGAGGTCCGCTCAGATCTTCGTAGTCCGAGTCGTCTTCGTCTTCAGTATTTTCGTCGTACGCAGGATCATCGTGATCGATGTCGTTGTGATTGATGACAGGATCGTTGCCTGGCGTACCTGTGCCAGCACCCGTGTCCGATGCGTCGTTGTCACCTGGATCCGAGTCAACGTCATCACCATCGTCGGACTCGATTTCGGCCCAGTTGCGAAGTGGAACTGTCGATATGTCAGTAACGTTATAGCGCCATCGCTGGGTCAGCGACTGACCCGGCAGCAGCGGATTATCGGCGGTACAGGTAATCGCTTCGGGCCCTGGAATTGACGGGCTGATGTTGTTCTGCACGGTTGCGCCACCGGAGTCGACGCAGGAAAAGCCTGCGCTCCAGAGGTACGTGAGTTCGAGGCCGAATGGAATATTGTCGACGTAGGAGTAGCTGTTGGCGGGCACGTTACCCTGGTTCTTGATTTCGACTTCGAAGTAGACCGTGTCTCCAACGGATACGGAACCCGAACCAAACACTCTCGTCTTGACGAGGGCAAGGTCGTAGACCTTTGGAAACAGGTCTTCATAGTCGCTGTCGTCTTCGTCGAAGAGAGGGTCGTTGTTGTCGCCACTGTGATTCAGGTCGTTGTGGTTATCGACTGGATCGTTACCGTTGCCGCCGTCGCCGGGGCCCGCGTCATTGCCGTCATTGTCTCCGGGCTGGGAGTCGAGGTCTTCGCCGCTATCCGATTCGATTTCGGCCCAGTTGCGAAACGGAGCCTGACTCATGTCGTCAACAGAAACCGTCAGTTCGAACTCGGCTACGTCGCCGGGCTGCAGAGAACCGGTGTAGTCACAGGTGACGAGCTGGCCGCTGGCAGAACAGCTGAAGTTGGTGCCGGTTGCGGATACAAAACCAAGACCCGCCGGGAGCATGTCCGTCACGGTGAAAGCCAATGACTCGGCAGCCGCCTGGTTAACTACCTGAACGGTAAAGCTGGCGTTGTCACCAACTTCAACGCCAACCGCCTGACCTGGCGAAAGCGTTTTGATCAGCGCCAGGTCATAGCCTGGAGGCACATCATAAATCTTGTAGATGTCGACATCACCGTAGACGGATTTGTCCTGGGTAGCGGTGTCGTAGTCGACGTCAGCCGCGATGCTGTTGTTAACCGAGCCACCGGTTGTTGGTGTGAACTGAAATCCGTAGATGTTTGACGGTGGTGGCTGATTAAGGCGAATCGCGTCCGCGGTCATAAGCGCGAAAGACTCGTCATTCACGATGCCGCCGGTGGGGTTGATGATGGACTCGTACGCCCAGTCGACACCACCGCGACTGTTGGTGCCCGGGTTACCGATCGCGCCAACGCCGTATTTTCCGGTGCCACCGTCGAGAGCCCAGCTGCCGGCTGACCCGGTGATTTCAAGAACGCGAGCCTGGTGAGGGGCTGAAGCGTTCGAGCCAGAGTTGTAGCCAATTTCTGACAGAAGAATTCTGTCACCGGCTTCATTCATTTCGAGATCGCCAACGGGCATGCTTGTGGTGGCCGTTCGGAAAGGCACGGTGAATTCAAGCTGATCGCTTGCGGCATCAAATCCGCCAACGCCGTCGATAGCAACGGAACGAATTGTGTTGTTCGCGCCCGTGGCGGTAGCGTCGGTTGCCCAGACGGAGTAGTAGAGTCGGCCGTCGACCGGGCTGTAGGTCAATCCAAGCAGGCGTTCGCCGATCGGTGCGATACCGGCCGCGCCATCGTCGGCGCCCAGGGGATCAAAGCTGTCGACGTGGGTGTTTGTGGCAAGATCGATACGATCAATCTTGCCGGTATCCATGTTGGTGACGAAGAGCTGATTGTGATCTTCGTCGATTTCGACGTATGCGCCACCTCGGTCACCGGGCACAGTGACCAGAGGAGATACGACACCCGTCATGCCGTCGATTTTGTACACGGTTACCGGAACGGCAGCGCCGTGACCGATGTTGTACAGCGTCGTGGTGACGGTATAAATGTCGCCTGCGGACGAGATGGTCGAAGAGAACACCTCGTAGCCGCCAAAGTCGGCAGTCGTAAACTCCATGCCAGCTGGCATGTTTGAAGACCAGTCGATTGCGGGTCCCTGGTTTGCCGGCGTCTGCCATATGGTGCCGAACTGTGTGATGTCCTTAATCGCCAGGGTGGCCGGGCTTCCGGTTGTAGGCCGACACGCGACTACTGCAAAACCGTTACCCAGAATTTGCGCTGATGCCGGCAAGGCCGTGCAGCAAAGCGCCACAAAAGTTGCCAGCGTGCCTGCGGCACGCGCGAAAGTGTTGCTGGACGCTTTGCGTCCGGATCGAAACGTCTTCATGGAAATCCCCAATGCGTCGATGTTCCTCATCGACGCCGACTTGAAAAAAGACCTGCGCCTGCGCGCGGTCTGCCCGAGGGAAAACGTAGTTGCGGATACCGCCTTTTGTGTGTCGAACTGTCACCGAATTCATGAAATCGGCTGATGCTGACCCAAATGGGGGAATGCCCTACGAAAGGACGAGAAATCGGCGGAATAGTGACTGAATAATCAGTCAGTTATATTGGGTTTCCGGGCGTGCAAATGCACGCGAAGGGTCAGTCGACCAGCGACATCGAGTCAAAGTCCAGCCATTGCGGCGGATGCGATGTGGCGCTCAGAAACACACCAAGATCTGCGGTTGCGAGGGTGGTTGTTCGACTGTTGTCGAGAGGGTGAAAGTTGAGCGGCTCGATTTCGCGCAGCGCCGTATCAAGTACAACCTGCACGGACTGCGCATGATCGTTGATAACCGCAAAAGGCGATACGGCCCCGGGAATGATCCCGAGGTATTGCATCAGTCGCTCGTGACTGGCAAATGAAAAATGTTTTGCACCCACGGCCACCGCCAGTTCCTTGAGTCTTACATCACGATCTTCAAGACAGGTCACGAGCCACATTGCGCCCTTTTTGTTTCTTAGAAAAAGGTTCTTGCTGTGAGCGCCGTTGACTCGACCGCGAACCTCCTTGGCTTCTTCGACAGTAAACACAGGCGGGTGTTCAAGTGTGCTGTGTGCAATGCCGAGCTCGTCAAGAAACCGCAGCAACGCATCTGATTCCATGGGCTCGCTTCCGTCTTTGAGAAGACGGGGAATCTCGTTTGATGCACTCATCGTTGCCCGGCTTCGAGCTCGATGGGTTGGCCGTGCGGGGTGTTGCGAACCGCGCGATCCCACTCATCTTTACGCGTCGCAAGTTCGGTAGACGAACTCAATTTCTTGGCGGTGACAAGTGATTCGAGGGCAGCAAGCCAGTGACTGTAATAGGTGCTGCCGTCATCGCAGTCTCCATCGTCCTGGGCTTGATCGATGGCGGTCGACAGCGCGTGGGCCCATTCGCTCCAGGTGTAGTAGCCGTCTTCGTGGAGTTTCAACGCAAGCGCAAACGCCTGGGCTTCCCAGGGCTCGCGAAACACCGGCCCTTCGTTGCCGAGAGGCAGACCGGGTAGTTCAAGCGCCTTTCGGGCGGTCGGGGTAGTTGCCGTCATTGCTTACGCCGCCTTCAGATAGGGATCGAACATATCGAGCAGGATCACGTCGTCGGGATATTCGCAGTCTTCGCCCCACAGCTCCGCACCGGTGAAGCTGACTGTATAAAGACGCTCGCACTGCTTTACGCCGTCGGTGGCAGCCACGTCCGGGAAAACAAACCCGCCGTGATCGAGCTCTATGACGCCGGACTTGGCCCTCGCGTATCTTGGCAGGCGCGTGTGCGTTGGTGGATTGATGTTTATAGTGCGAACCCTGTCGCCTATGTTGAACCGCGCGGCGCTGACACCGTCCATGCGAGCGCTTCCGCCTCTGCCGAGTGTTTTGACAACCTTGTCTGCGGCCAGGACGCGGTCATCCGCAAACCCGGTGAATTCTCCCGGCGTGGAGTCTTTCATTCGTGCTTCGATTTCGCCGTCCTTGATCAGTCCCTGTTCTTCCAGCAGCACCTCGAGTCCGTGCAGCCAGTGTTCGTAGTAACTCGTGCGCAGGTACTCGCCGGGCTCCATGGATTCACGCGCGAAGCGTGACTGATCAAGATTCCAGTGACCGCGAGAACTCGCAGCCAGGGTCAGCGCAAACGCGCGGGCTTCCCAGGGTTCATGGAAAACGGGTTCGTCACTCGGGGGGTCAATGGGACCGAGACCATGCATGCCGCCTAAATCATGTCCGCCGTTCATGCTGACGCCTCCTGAGGATCGCGCGCGATGCCGGTGCCGATCATGCTGTCACGGGTAACCAGTTCTTCCAGCTGCTCGGCCGACCAGCCCTCGGTGCCGGCGGGTTGCATGGGTAGCACCATGTAACGCATTTCCGCAGTGCTGTCCCAGACCTTGATGCCGACGCCGTCGGCGAGGCGAACGCCGAATTCCTCAAGCACCCCGCGTGGGTCGTTGACCGCCCGCGCCCGATACGGCGCCGACTTGTACCAGACCGGAGGCAGACCAAGAACCGGCCACGGGTAGCAGGAGCAGAGCGTGCAGACCACCATGTTGTGTGTCTCAGGCGTGTTTTCCAGAACCTTCATGTCTTCTCCCTGTCGACCCTCGTAGCCGAGAGTTCGCGCGGCTTCGGCGCCGTTGGCAAGCAATGCCGCGCGAAAGTCAGGGTCGGTCCACGCGCGCGCAACAATGCGAGCGCCGTTGCGGGGACCGATTCTGGTTTCGTAAAGATCGATCAGTTGGTCGAGCGCGGCCGGATCAACCAGACCTTTCTCGACCAGCAGTGACTCGAGTGCTTTGACTCGCAGCGCCGTGTCTGACATCGGATGCTGGTGGTCATGATCATGGTGATCATGTTCATCATGGTGATCATGTTCGTGGTGGTCGTGGTCGTCTGCCATGAGTCGTCTTCCAGATGGTTTCGGGGGAATCGCCGTAGATCGCTGGGAGTAACTCCCGCTGTCTCCCGTTCAATGCCAACTATACTTTTTTTACCTGCCTCGGCCCACGTTTGTGTCGCTGTGATGAGCAGGGTTTTATTCAGAGGAATTACACGATGTACCGGATCGTTATTGCGACCGTTCTTGCCGGGGTTACGTTCGCGGCCAGCGCTGACTACAAATCCGCGCTTGATGCCTACAACAATCGCGACTTCGGAAGCGCATTCAAAGAGTTTCGCGAGCTGGCGAAGGCCGGAGGGCCCAAGGCCCAGTACCGTCTTGGCCAGATGTATTACCGTGGCGAAGGCGCTCCGCAGGACTATGCGATCGCGCTGAAGTGGTTGCAGAAGGCGGCAGACAATAACGTCATCGACGCGCAGTACTTTGTCGCACTGATGCACGAAAACAAGCAGGGCGTTCGTCGCAGCAATCCGACGACGGCGTTCAAGCTGTATCGCAAAGCTGCGGAAAACGGTCACGCCGCGGCGCAACTGCGAATTGCCAATATCTATGCCGAGGGCATTATCGTGCCCCAGGATATGCAGAAGGCATTCAAGAATTATATGAGCGCGGCGCAGCGCAACGATCCGGCCGCGCAGTACGAGGTCGGGCGTCTCTACGAAGTAGGTATCGACCAGGCGATCTGTTCAAGATCACCCTCGATTCACTCGTGTCGCAAATCG
Source organism: uncultured Gammaproteobacteria bacterium (assembly GCA_938034705.1). Classification (GTDB taxonomy): domain Bacteria; phylum Pseudomonadota; class Gammaproteobacteria; order Arenicellales; family CALHMG01; genus CALHMG01. The sequence continues at coordinate 22,398 of CALHMG010000348.1, read as the reverse complement.
TTGAACGAAAAACGCTTCAGCAAAAACGACAGTGAAACTGCCGTCGGCTGGTATCGCAAATCTGCCAAGCAGGACTATGCACCGGCTCAGTATCGTCTCGGCGAAATGTACGACGACGGGCGTGGGGTTGCCAAAAACCACGACAAGGCTCGCGAGTGGTACAAGCTGGCCGCAGACCAGGGCATGGTCGAGGCGCGATTCAAACTCAATCGACACAAGAAATCGCCGTCCGAAGATCCTGATCGCGTTGTTGTCGACGACAAGACCCGCGCAGCCGATCGACGCCAGGCGCTTGCCGGCAGCGTTGACGCACAGATTCGACTTGCCAAGATGTACGACAAGGGCCTTGGTGTACCTAAGGACTACGTTAAGGCGTACGCGTGGTACAACATCGCGGCTTCCCAGGGTAATGCGGCGGCGCGCGCTAGCCGGGACGCTATCGAAGCGATCCTGACCAGCAGCCAGGTCGATCGTGGTCAGCAGCTCGCAAGAAAGCTCTCTCGGGATATCGCTGCGCAGTAGTCTGACGCACAGCGTTTCAGGCCGGGTTGATCCGGTTTGCAAAAGCCGGCTTTACAGCCGGCTTTTTGCATTCAGAACCACGGCTGCAGGAGATTGCGCTCCACCATTTCGTGAATGACGATGCCGGCGTGGTCGGGTTCGACAATGTCCAGGGGCAGCACCGGGTTGCCGGCCCAGGCAAAGCGCGAGACTGAAAAGGTTTCGGACAGCAGGTGCTTCAGTCGCTGGCTGACGAACGAGTCGTGGAAGATCACGGCATTGTCAAAGTTGTCGTGAGGCAGTCTGAACGCCTGGGGCTGTCGCCCCGGGTCTGTGGTGAGTTGCGGGTAGGGGTTGCGCAAAGGTCGTGCCTGACGCTGTTCAACCTTAAAGCCGTGCATGACTTCGCTGACGGTGCCTTCAAGCCCGGCCATGTGCGCGAGGTCTCCGCCGCCGATCGGCGTGTCAATACGTTTGACACGCGCGGGGATGTCGAGACTGGCAAAGGCAACTTTGCTGGCCATCCACCGGGTCAGAATGTCATAGGCCTTGAGCGCGCCATTCGCGTTCCAGTGAGTGTCGGTCTTGTGGAACAGGACGACGTCGTCAATGGTGGCGAACGTTTTTCGTAAGTCGATCCACGGAAAATCGTCGAGACTGTTCAGGCGGGTCGCCAGTTGATCGAGGCGTGTGCGGCCGGGCTTGCACGCGACGCTGGAAGGTAGATAGCGATGGTAGAGCGTATGCTTGTTGGGCACGACGACAAAAACGTATATCGCACCCAGAGCCTCGATCTTGCGCCGGTTTGTCTGTAACGCGTTCTCCCATGCATCCAGCTGCTCTTCTGACAGTGGTGCATCACCACAAAGGTCTCGTACGACCGGCATCAGGTTGACGTCGTTTCGCAGTCCTCTTTTTAGAAACAGCCAGTCGTCCTTACCCACAATGACCCGTGCCGAGGTTCCGAGGAAGGTGTACTCAAGCGCGTCGTTCGCGCGTGCGAGCTTCGCCCTGAAACCGAAGTGGTCGCTGAACCAGCTGTCGATCTGGCGCGGAAGCGCGGCAATGCCGGTGATCGACAGCTCCAGTCGAGGGGCAGGTGACAGCTGCCGTTTTTCCGCTTTCGACACACCCCCGGCGGGCTTAACCAGCGCCAGCACAAACGGCAGCACGATCATGCTGACAAAGACGGCTGTAAAAATTTTGTCGCGTTTCATCTTCTTCGCACTCAGAACCTGAAGTAGATAAAGGGGTTGTAGGTGCCTGCGGCGATGCTCATGGCGCTCAGTATAAAGAGCCCGACGAGTACAGTATCGCGAGCCAGTGACAGCGTCGCGATTTTTGCGCCCGGGGCATCAAGCGTCGTAAGCACGGCGCGCGCAACGGGCGTGGCAAGTACAACACCCACGATCAGTGTCAGCAATACGCGGGTGTTGATATGGCTTTGCGCCAGCGCGTCGTAGCCAACGGCAGAAGACAGGCCGGCCATTGCCATCAGGTATTCGGTCGCGTCGCCGAGGGTTGTGGCGCGAAAGAACACCCAGCCCACCATGACCGTAAGAATCACGTAAGCGTGGGCCAGAACGCGTAGCGGAAGTGTCCGGGCAGCGCACCCGAACAGGCGTTCGAGACTGAGAAAAGTGCCGTGAAACAGGCCCCAGACAACGAAGGACCAGCTGGCGCCGTGCCAGAGACCGCACAACAGGAATACGAGCAGCAGATTGATGGCGGTTCGCGTCGCGCCATGGCGGCTGCCTCCAAGCGGGATGTACACGTAGTCCCTGAACCAGCTCGACAGGGAGATATGCCAGCGACGCCAGAAATCTCTGATCGATGTTGCGATGTAGGGGTAGTTAAAGTTCTCGTTGAACCTGAAGCCGAACATTCGGCCAAGTCCGATTGCCATGTCGGAATAGCCGGAGAAGTCAAAGTAGATCTGCAGCGTGTAGCAGACTATGCCGAGCCAGGCCGCTGATGCGCCAGGGGAGTCCAGTCCGAATATGTTGTCCGCGGTTTCACCGAGCACATTTGCGATCAATACTTTTTTTGCAAGGCCAACCGTAAATCGACGCGCGCCTGCGGCAAAGTTGGCGAGATCAAAACTTCGCTGGCTGATCTGTTTTTCGATGCTCGCGTATCGAACAATCGGTCCGGCGATGAGCTGGGGGAAGAGCGAAATGTACAGCGCGACATCGGTGATTCTGCGCTGGACTGCAGCATCGCGTCTGTACACGTCAACGAGATAGCTGATTGCCTGAAACGTGAAAAAAGAAATTCCAAGCGGCAAATGCACCGGTTCGGCAATCAGTGCGGGCAGGCCGGAAAATTGCAGTACGACATTGACGTTGTCGACAATAAAATTCGCGTACTTGTAAAAGCCAAGAAGCCCCAGATTGATCACAACACCAAAGCTCAGCCATCCGAGGCTGCGGTGTCGATCGAGCACCAGCGCGATCAGCCAGTTGGCCAGGATTGACGCCAGCAGCACCAGCACATAGAACGATTCGCCCCAGGCGTAGAAGACGAGGCTCGCCACCAGCAGCCATACATTGCGCAGCCGGGTAGTCTTCGCCAGCAGGTATCCGGCCAGCGACAGCGGCAGAAACGCGAAGAGGAATATTGACGAACTGAAAACCATGGCCGCATTGTGGCTGATTGGACCGACCGATGGACAAAAACCGTGGTTTGACTGGAAAAGTTGTCCTGTCAGGGATATTTCAGCTGGCAAGGTCGCCTTTTTTTTCGCACACTTATAAAGACAACAATGCCGCAAAAGCTCTACATAAAAACCTTCGGTTGCCAGATGAACGAATACGATTCATCGCGGATGGCCGACGTCCTCGGTGACGCCCGGGGTTACGAGATGACATCGGATCCTGAAGAGGCCGATGTGCTGCTGCTCAACACCTGTTCGGTGCGTGAGAAAGCCCAGGAGAAAGTGTTCTCACAGCTGGGTCGCTGGCGTGAAATCAAGCTGGAAAAACCTGACCTCATCATCGGCGTCGGTGGATGTGTCGCAAGTCAGGAAGGCGCCGCCATCCGTGAACGCGCGCCCTACGTCAACGTTGTGTTTGGTCCGCAAACCCTGCATCGCCTCCCCGAGATGATCCAGAGTGCGGTTGAAAACAAACAGCCAATGGTCGACGTCAGTTTTCCCGAGATCGAGAAATTTGATTCGTTGCCTGCCCCGAAAGTTGAAGGCGGCCGAGCGTACGTCTCGATTATGGAAGGCTGCAGCAAGTACTGCACCTTTTGTGTTGTCCCCTATACGCGCGGGCAGGAGTTCTCTCGCAGCTTCGATGACGTCATCACCGAGATTGTTGATCTTGCGGAACAGGGCATTCGCGAGGTGACGCTGCTGGGTCAGAACGTCAACGCCTATCGCGGCGAGCGTTTTGGAGGCGGCGAAATTGATTTTGCTACGTTGATTCGCTACGTCGCCGAGATCGACGGGATCGATCGCATTCGTTATACAACGTCGCATCCGATCGAGTTTAATGAAGCGCTGATCAACGTTTATGGTCAGGTACCAAAGCTTGTCAGTCATCTGCATCTGCCGGTTCAGAGCGGTTCGAACAGAATTCTCAAGCTGATGAAGCGCAACTACACGGTGAGTGACTACGAGCGCATTATTGACGCTATTCGAAAAGAACGGCCCGACCTCAGTCTCTCTTCAGATTTCATCGTTGGCTTTCCCGGAGAAACCGCCAAAGACTTTGATGACACCATGAGTCTTATTGAGCGGGTTGGATTCGATCACTCCTACAGCTTTATCTACAGCGCGCGGCCCGGCACGCCGGCTGCAGATCTGGTTGATGACGTGACGCCGGAAGAAAAACTTCAGCGCCTCAAGACCCTGCAGGCCCGAATCAATGAAATGTCCTGGCGCGTCAGTCGCAGTATGGTTGGCACGGTCCAGCAGGTACTGGTCGGCAGGCACTCCAAAAAACCACCGGTACGCCTTGCAGGCCGGACCGAGAATAACCGGGTGGTGAACTTTGAAGGCCCCGATGAAGCGATTGGTCACTTTGTCGACGTGTTGATCACCGAAGCGCTCCCGAATTCGCTGCGCGGCGAAGCCCGCCAGTATCACTACTGATTTAACTTCTGTAACCCCAACAATCTGAGCAACCGATTGAAACCTCAAAGAAACGCAGAAACCCGTCTCGCCACGGGTAAGAGAAACTTCTCGCTGGACCCTGTTGATAACCGGCGCCTGGCGATGCTCTGTGGCGAACTCAACCGAAATATCAAAAGATTTGAAGAACACTTTGACGTTCGAATCACGAATCGCGGAAATCTTTTCAGCGTGAGCGGAGGAGAAGGTGACGTGCAGGCGGCCGAGCGCGTAATTCGTCGCCTGTATGACGACACCGGCGCCAATACCGAATTCACGGCAGAACATATTCATCTGGCGATGGTTGAAGCCTCTGCAAGCGCTGATGCGTCGAGCGGTGATCGCGCTTCCTCGGCGCGACACGGTAGTGAGCCCGCAACCGACGACGAGTACGACGATCGCGGCGCCGAGGTCTCGATTCGCACCCGCAAGATGGTGGTTACGGGTAAGAACGGTCGCCAGCGACTGTACATGCGCAACATCGTCACCCATTCGGTCAACTTTGGCATCGGGCCTGCGGGTACCGGCAAAACCTGGCTGGCGGTTGCCTGTGCGTGTGAGGCGTTGATGAATTCTGAAGTCAATCGAATCATTCTCGTGCGCCCTGCGGTAGAAGCCGGTGAACGACTGGGATTTCTGCCGGGTGACATCGGTCAGAAAGTCGATCCGTATCTGCGTCCGCTTTATGACGCGCTGTATGAAATGCTTGGCCACGAAAAGGTCGGGCGACTAATGGAGCGCAACATCATCGAGCTCGCGCCACTCGCCTACATGCGCGGGCGAACGCTTAACGAGTCATTCGTGATACTCGACGAAGCCCAGAACACCACAACCGAGCAGATGAAAATGTTTTTGACCCGGCTCGGGTTCAATTCCAGAGCCGTGATCACGGGCGACGTGACCCAGATCGATTTGCCGCGAGGGCAGCTGTCGGGTCTCAAGCATGCAATGACTGTTCTCGACGGAGTCGACGGAATCAGCTTTACCCACTTCAAGCCGCGTGACGTTGTCAGACACCCGCTGGTGCAGCGGATCGTCGAAGCCTACGAGAGTCACGGGCCTGATTCGTCGCACGACCAGAACAGTTCGGATAGTTGAGCCAGAAGTACTGCCATGCCTATCCAGACAACGGTCCAGACTGACGAACCCGCAGCCGACGTGCCCGAAACCGGGAGTGTGAGCGCCTGGGTTGATGCAGCCGCTGCGGCCACCAGCACCGAATCCGGTGAAGTCACGGTGAGGTTCGTTGGCGCGCCCGAGATGATCGATCTCAATAGCCGATTTCGCGGCCGTGACGTGACGACCAACGTTCTGTCGTTCGAATTCGAAGACCCTCCGGGCATGGACGGTTCGAGTGACATTCTTGGCGATATCGTCATCTGCGCCGAGGTTGTTCATGCCGAAGCCAGAGAATTCGGTATCGAAGTCAGCGATCGTTTCGCCCATATGATCGTTCACGGTTTCCTGCATCTCGTTGGCTTTGATCATGTTGACGAAGCGGATGCCGAAAAGATGGAGCGCGTTGAGAGCCAGACTTTGCTTGGGCTTGGTTTGAGCGATCCGTGGGGCGAAGCCGCGAGGGTGTCTGCCTGATGGCGAATTCCAGCCGGACTCTCGGTGGCCGACTTCGAACGTGGTTGCGTTCGACCACCGATATTTTCACGCCCGAACCCCATAACAACGACGAGCTTATTGATTTGCTTCGCGGTGCCAACGCGCGCGGAGTTATGGACAATGACAGTTTCGACACCATGCAGCGAGTGCTGCAGGTTGCGGATCTTCGGGTACGCGACGTGATGATCCCGCGCTCCCAGATGGTCGTTCTTCAAAAAGATCACGCGCCGGCTGAACACCTGCCCACCGTGATCGAATCAGCGCACTCGCGTTTCCCGGTTATTGATGAAGATCGCGACGACGTTGTCGGGATTCTGCTTGCAAAAGATCTGCTGCGTTACTACGACACTGACAGCAGGCGCACCTTTAACCTGCGTGACGTGTTGCGGCCGGCCGTCTTCGTGCCGGACAGCAAGCGACTCAACGTCCTGCTTGCGGAGTTTCGAGCAAGTCGCAATCACATGGCGATTGTGGTCGACGAGTATGGTGGCACTGCCGGGCTGGTAACGATCGAGGATGTTCTCGAACAAATCGTAGGCAATATCGAAGACGAGCATGACGTCGACGATGACGCCGTGATGATCACCGAACGCGGGACTAATGACTTCGCCGTAAAGGCACTGTGTCCTCTGGATGACTTCAACGAACGATTCGGGACCCGGTTCGACGACGAAGAGTTTGACACCATTGCCGGTCTTTTGATGAGTGTCTTTGGGCGCATGCCCAAACGTGGTGAGTCTGTCGGTAAAGATGGCCTTGTTTTCGAGATACTCCACGCCGATGCCCGACGTCTTTATCTTGTACGGGTGACGCGCGTCGTTGATCCTGACAAGGAGCCGGACGACTCCGAGGCGCAACAGCGGTCCGTATGAAGTTCGGCACCAATCGCGACAGGCCCGTTGCTCGTTTTGGGGCAGCCGAACTGGGTGTTCTGGTTGCGGGTGCCGTGACGCCGTTTGCATTCGCGCCATTCGAATTCAGGTTTTTGATCTTCTTTACGCTTGGGGCGCTGTTTCTGAGCTGGTTTGGCGTCACGCCCGCGCGGGCCGCCTGGCGCGGGTTCCTGTTTGGTTTTGCCAGCTTTATTGTCGGCACGAGCTGGGTGTTTGTCAGTCTCCAGGTTTTTGGCGGCATGCCAACGCCGGCCGCATTGATTGCGGTGGTCGCGTTCAAACTGATTCTGTCTCTGTTCCCGGCGCTAGCGGGCTTTCTGGCGGTTGCGGCGTCAACACGACTGTCGCCGGCCGTCGTTTTTCCTTCGGCCTGGGCGTTATGCGAATGGCTTCGTGGATTGTCCGTGTGGGCCTTTCCCTGGCTCTCGGCCGGTTACAGTCAGACCAGCAGCGACTTTGGTGCACTGGCCCCTGTTGTTGGAGTCTTCGGCGTCAGTTTTGCCGTTGCGACCGCGGCGACGCTACTCGCGTCACTCCTCATGTTGGGATCCACCAGACATCGAAATCTGAAAACCACGGTGACAGGGCTTGTGCTGACGCTGACGTTTGTCATCGCGGCCTGGTTCAGCGCGGGTGTTCAATGGTCTGTACCCGATGGCGGCCCGCTGAAAGTGGCGCTGGTGCAGGGCAATACTGATATCGCCACCAAGTGGGAAAAAGGTAATGACGCCAGAATTCGTCAGCGCTATGTCGATATGTCGAAGCCGCTGCGTGACCGTGATCTGATCGTCTGGCCAGAGTCGGCGATGCCGGTTTACCTGCGACAGCTTGATGCGCAATTCTGGGAGCTGCTGAACGATCACCCGGCCGAATTCGTTTTTGGCGTTGTCGAACAGCGCGGTCAGCGCGCGGCCGATGGGTCAGTCGACGACATTCAGATATTCAACAGTGCGGTTAGCGCAGGCGCGGGAGGTCCCGCTGGCATCTGGCGAAAGACACATCTGGTGCCCTTTGGCGAATATCTGCCATTTTCGGGAGCGCTGCGTTGGGTGCTGGATCTTTTGAAAATCCCGATGTCCGACTTCACGGCATACAGCGAACCCCAGGGGGCGCTGCCTGTTGCCGGGACGCGTGTTGGCATCAGCATCTGCTTCGAAGACTCGTTCCCTCGCGACATGTTTGACACGCTACCCGATGCAGGTGTTCTCATAAATATCAGCGAGGACGCGTGGTTCGGAGATTCCTTCGGGCCCGCCCAGCGTTTTGAGATGGGTCAGATGCGGGCCCGCGAAATGGCTCGCCCAATGCTGAGATCATCCAACACAGGGATCACCGCGGTGCTTGACGATCGTGGGGAGCTCGTCGACGAACTACCGCAGTTTGAACCAGCTGTGCTTCAGGCCAGCGTTCAGCCAATGACGGGGACCACACCGTTTGTTCGTTTTGGACACTGGCCGACTCTGATTTTCAGCATAGCCCTGCTGATTGTTGGTCTTGCGTGGCGTCGCCGACGCGATGATCGAATGTTCAACGAACGTTCGGTCTAAAGCAGGATCCAGGTAGCCAGTCCGAGCACCGCGAGAAACCCGATCACGTCGGTGATGGTGGTCAGCGCGACGCCGCTCGCCAGAGCAGGGTCGATCCCGGCTTTCTCAAATGCCAGCGGCAACGCAACGCCGGCAACGGCTGAAACCACCAGATTGATGATCATGGCAAAGCCAATGATCAGACCGAGCTGCCAGTTGTCGTACCAGAGAATCGCCACAGCCGCGACGATCACCGCAAAGATGACACCGTTGAGGCCACCGACCAGCGCCTCTTTGACGAGAACACGCGAGCCGTTGGCAAAGGTGACCGTGCCCAGCCCGATACCGCGAATCACAACCGTCAGCGTCTGGGTACCGGCGTTGCCGCCCATGCTGGCGACGATGGGCATGAGTACCGCGAGGGCCACGAGCTGTTCGATGCTGGCCTCAAAGCGTCCGATTACCCAGGACGCGAGAACTGCCGTGAGCAGATTCACGCCAAGCCACAGTGCGCGGCTCTTGGTCGTGCGCAGAACCGGCGCGAAAATATCTTCTTCTTCATCCAGACCCACCGGCGCCATGACCGAGTGATCGGCTTCATCGCGAATGACGTCAACGACGTCGTCGATGGTGATGCGTCCAAGTAGCTTGCCACTGTCATCGATAACGGGTGCCGATACCAGATTGTAGCGTTCAAAAGCGTGGGCGACGTCTTCAGCATCCGTCATCGCGTTGAACGTAACCGGGTCGGTGTCAGCGTGGCTCGCTACCGAGTCCCGGGGATTTGATGTCAGAAGGCTCGACAGAAACAGCGTGCCGGTCAGATGGTCATCACGATTGACGATAAAGAGTTTATCGGTGTACTCGGGGACCTCACCTCGCTGGCGAAGATAACGTTGAATCACCTCAAGTGGCAGGTTACCGCGAACCGTAACGGTGTCGACGTTCATCAGGCCGCCGGCAGTATCTTCGGGGTACTGAAGAACCGTCTGCAGGTCTTCTCGAGCCTCTTCCTCAACCGCGGCCTCGACTTCGTCAGCGATTTCCGGCGGCAGATCCGTGACGAGGTCAGCGATATCGTCGACTTCGAGTGAACCGACCGCATGAACGAGCAGCTCCGGGTCCATGTGAGCGACCAGGTCGTCGCGAACACCCTCATGGGCCTCAGCGAGTACTTCTCCCATGGAGCGTAGCGGCACTTCCGCCCAGGCCTGATGACGAACGTCCCTCGGAATCGACTCGAGCAGGTCGGCGATGTCCGCCGGGTGCATGTCCATCAGGTCGCGTCGAGCGTCTATGGGCGCGCCGACCTCAATAGCCTCGACAACGCGATCACGAATCTCGTCGAGTTCCTCTACCGCGCTGGCGTCAGGCGTATCTTTAGGATCGCTTTTGGGTGCTCTGGCCACGGTTTGCTCGATACCACTGACAGTGAAGCGTCAGTCTATCGCAAGTTCAAGTTCGCCAGTGCCTTAAACACACACTGTAGTCGCTCGGGGTCAGATTATTCGTTGAGTCTGTCGACTGCATCATGAAGCTCGCCGGGCTCATTGAGGCTGAGAATGTCGTCGGCCTGCTCGCGCAGTTTTTCGTAGTCGCTGTTACGGATCATGCTTTTCACCGAAAGCAGACGCAGCGGGTCCATGCTGAACAACTTCAGATTCATGCCCAGCAGCAGCCTCGTGTAGGTTGCGTCACCGGCCATCTCGCCACACATGGACACCGGGATTCCTGCACGTGTACCGGCGTCTATGGTGTTTTTTATCAGTCGCAGGACCGCTGGATGCAGCGGGTCGTAGAGATAGTTGACGTCGTCATCGACACGGTCGATCGCCAGCGTGTACTGAATCAGGTCGTTGGTGCCAATCGAAAGAAAATCCAGTCTGTTGGCGAACATGTCTGCACTGATGGCGGCGGCGGGGACCTCGACCATGCCACCGATGCGAATCTGATCATCGAAGTTGTGCTGCTCGCGACGAAGCTCGCGCTTTACTTCGCGGATCAGATCCAGGGTCCGGTCGAGCTCGTCGAGGGAGGAGACCATCGGGATCATCATATCCACCGGCCCATGCGCCGAAGCCCGCAGAATCGCGCGCAGCTGGGGTCGAAACAGACCAGGTTCGCTCAGACACAGTCGGATTGCGCGCAGGCCGAGGGCCGGATTGGTTGCAACGGTGGTGGGTGCCACGGCGGCCGACTGCTTGTCCGAGCCGATATCGATCGTGCGAATGGTTACGGGTCGACCAAGTGACTCCACAACGTGTCGATAGGCCGCGTACTGTTCTTCTTCACCCGGAGCCTCTTCCCTGTTCATGAAAAGATATTCGGTTCTGAACAGTCCAACGCCGGCAGCCTTTACTTTGCGGGCAGATCCGACTTCGTTGGGTAATTCGATATTCGCAAGTAGCGCGATTTCGTGACCGTCACGGGTCTGGGTTCGTTCGTCTTTCAGGGCGGCAAGTTCGCGAAGCTTGCGCCACCCCTGCAGTCTTCGATTCTGATACTCCTCGACCAGCCTGTCATCGGGATCAATGATCACAATGCCACTTGATCCGTCGATGATCACACGCTCACCGTTGTTGACGAAGCGCGCAGCGCCATGCAACCCGACGATCGCGGGTATGCGAAGACTGCGCGCGAGAATAGCCGTGTGCGAAATCGGTCCACCAAGATTGGTTGCGAACGCCGCAATGCGCTGGCTTTTGAGCAGTACTGCGTCTGCTGGCGCAAGGTCATTGGCGAAGAGAATTCGACCCTCCAACGCGTCGTCATTGTCAGAGTCTTCGCCACCGGCAAGCTGCCACTGCACGCGATTGATGACCTGATCGACGTCGCTTTTCTTGCTACGAAGATAGGCGTCGTTCATCTGGGCGAAGACTTCACCGAGCTTGTCGTTCTGTATCTTTAGCGCCCACTCCGCGTTGCACTGCTCATCTCTGATGATTTGCTCGGGGGCGACGGCTACCGATGCGTCTTCGAGCATCATCAGATGGGCATCGACCAGTCCGGCAACTTCTCCCGGCGAGTGTGCGGGGATTTTGCCTCTCGCTCGACGAAGCTCCGCGCGAGTGTTGGCGATGGCGATCTTGAATCGTTCGACTTCGGCCTCGATGTCATCGACATCACGGCGCTCAATCGCAGGCTGAAATTTGCGCAGTACCAGGGCACGGCCAATCGCAATGCCGTTGCCCACGCCAAAGCCGTGCAGCGCGAGCACTATTCGTCTTCTCCGAACCTGTCCGCGAACAGAATCTCCAGCTGAGCCAGCGCTTCCCCGGCATCGGGACCGTTAGCTTTGGCGTCGAGGGTTGTGCCCTTGGCCGCTGCCAGCATCAGCAGACTCATGATGCTTTTGGCATCGACAAATTTTCCGTCTGCGCCCAGCATGATCTCGCTCTCGAATTCTTTGGCGAGCGTAACGACTTTGGCCGCGGCACGAGCGTGAAGACCAAGTTTGTTGATCACTTCAATTCGCGTGGCGTTCATGGTCGTCGTTAGCTACTTCATTTTGCTGAGTTCGCGGTGCCGGATCTGCACATCGACTTCTTCGATGGTGAATCGTTTGGCCAGACGTTCGACGGTATAGACCGAGCGGTGCTGTCCACCCGTGCAGCCGATTGCCACGGTAATGTAGCTGCGATTCTCGCGCTTGAAGCTTGGCAGCCAGTGCGCCAGAAAATCGCCGATGTGTGTGACCATATCACCGACGATGTCGTGGCTTTCAAGAAATTCTTTTACCGGCTCGTCCTTGCCCGACAGCGGCCTCAGATCCGGCTTCCAGTACGGGTTGGGAAGACAGCGGACGTCGAACACAAAGTCAGCGTCCAGTGGCGTACTGTGCTTGTAACCGAACGACTCGAAGAGCACGAGAATTCGGCCCTCTTCTTTCACCCCGACAACGGCGCGCATCAGCGCGCGCAGATCGTGCGGGGTTCTGTACGTCGTATCGATTCGCATATCGGCGTTATCGGATAGCGGCGACAGCAGCTTTTTCTCGAGCTCGATACCTTCGGTCAGCGATGTTGTTTCGTCCGTGAGCGGATGCTTGCGCCGGGTTTCCTTGTAGCGCTTGAGCAAAATCGTGGGGTCGGCCTCGAGAAATATCACCTTGTAGGGAAGGCCCAGGGTGCGCAGCGCATCCAGGTTCTCGGGCAGCGTCTGCAGAAAGTCGCGGTTGCGCGAATCAATACTGACCGCCGCCTTTTTCATGTCAGGCTGTGCCTGAGCGAGCAGTTCCTGCCCGACCTGGGGCAACAGTACGGCAGGCAGGTTGTCGATACAGTAGTAGTCGAGATCCTCCAGCGCACGTAAGGCAATACTTTTGCCGGACCCTGACAGCCCGCTGATAATGACAATTTCCATGGCCTGATCAGTATACGGAAAACTCGTCACGGACAGATAACCCTTCATCTGTCGTGGACACCGGCGTGGAACCGGTCCGGGTGGACCCCCGGAACCATTTCACACGCATTAACCGCGGTGTCGGTGAAGGACGATTTCGATGCGGTAAACCGGACTTGAAGGATGCGGCCGGCGGGTTGGGCGCTGCGGCGACGGTCGCTGGACGTCGATCAGTTACCGAGGATGCGGCACGCGTCTGGTGCCGCGATTCCGCTGGATCAGTTACCGAGGATGCGGCACGCGTCTGGTGCCGCGATTCCGGTCTATCAGTTACCGAGGATGCGGCACGCGTCGTCCGGCGAACTCAGCTCGGCAAGCGCTTCGCGACAGGCATCGTCGGAGAATTTCGAAGCCAGCTCGCGCAGCAGCTGCACGTGCGTATCGTTGGCTTCGGCCGGCACCAACAGCCCAAAAACCAGCTGAATTGGCGTGTCGTCGGGGGCGTCGTAGTCGAGCGGCCGTTTCAGGGTGGTAAACGCGCCAATAGGCTTGGCCAGATCAGAAACGCGGCCATGTGGGATTGCGACCCCCTGGCCTACCGCGGTGCTGCCCAGTCGTTCCCGGTCGAACAGCGCATGGAAAACCGTTTCCTGATCCAGATTCGGTGTATCACGCACGAGTAAGGCGGCTACTTCTTCGAGCAATCGCTTCTTGCTGGATACATGCATGTCGATCACGACACGTCCCGGTGACAGGATGTCGGCAATCTTGATCTCGGCGGGTTTGTCCGAAGTCGAACGATCTGCGCCAGCGTCGCGGTCACGCTGTTGTTTCACTGCGCTCATAATTAATGTCAGTCTGGATCTGGCTACTCAACGCGCCGGACTGTACCCGAGCTGTTCAGTCGATACCAATCCCCGTTCATTGTGGGCCTTAACCGAGCTGTTTACGCTGATTGGAGGGTGGAATGTTCATCGCCTCCCGGTATTTGGCCACGGTCCGCCGCGCCACTTTGACGCCACTTGTTGCCAGTTTTGTTGCGATTTTGCTGTCGCTGACGGGTTTGGTAACGGGTTCCGCGTCGATAATTTTTTTGATCATTGATCGGATCGCCGTCGACGAATGTTCGTCACCGGCCGCGTTCGACAGCCCGGTTGAGAAGAAATACTTCAGCTCAAACACACCGTGGGGCGTGAGCATGTATTTCTGGGTGGTCGCTCGACTGATCGTTGATTCATGGAGCTCGAGTTCCTCGGCAATGTCGCCGAGAATCATGGGTTTCATCGCCTCATCGCCTTCATCAAAGAACGCCTGTTGCCTGGCGACGATCGCACGCGCGACTCGCAGCAGGGTCTCGTGGCGGTTCTGCAGGCTCTTTATGAAAAATCGGGCATCGTTGACGTGCTCGCGCAGGTATTCGTTCTGCTCGGTCTTTTTGCCACGTTCGATGAGCTTCGCGTAGAGGTTGTTGATCTCGAGCTTGGGAAGGTGATGCGTATTGAGGCTCGCGCCCCAGCCGGTTTTGCCTTTTCTGACCACGACATCAGGCAACACATATTCTGCGAGGGTTGGCGAAACCTGGTTCCCCGGTCGTGCGTCCAGTCCCTGTATGACGTCGATCGCGGCCTTCAGCTCGTCGTCCGAGACTTTCAGAGCTTTCTTGACCGTCTCGAAATCTCGGGCAGCGAGGTTTTCAAGATGGGACATCACGATCTTGGCGGCCAGTTTTTTCGCCGGCTCGTCATCGAGTCGTTCAATTTGCAGCAGCAGACACTCGACCAGATTACGCGCGCCGATTCCGACCGGATCAAGATTCTGAATCTGTCGCAGGACGATGCCGATTTCCTGCGCCGTGACCGGTTCGGCAAGCGTGTCTTCGTCAGCTGTTCCAGGTCCGAGCCCCAGATCGTCGTTGACGATCTCTGCGAGTTCATCGACGTTGGTGTTCAGGTAGCCGGTGTCATCCAGCGCGAACACGATGGTATTTGCGATATGTCGATCGAGTGCCGAAAAGTGAATGGACGCGACCTGCCACATGACGTGCTCGTGCAGCGAATCAGGCTGCGCACGTCTGGCTGCGGCGTCGAGGCCGTCACCATCATGATTGTTGGTCACCGCTGGCGCGATGGGTGGGTCGTACTGTGCGTCAAAGTCAGTGTCGAGAGCCTTGTCGCCAGCCAGTTCGTCACCGTTCAGTCGGTCATCGGAGCGGACAACATCAGAAGCGCCGCTGAAGTCTTCGCTGAGACCGTCTGAAGCGGGCTCGTCTGCCACCGTACCGGTATCGGTACGATCAACACCTGACGGCTCGAACTCGGCATTCTGGCTGTCGATGTCGACTTCGGACAGCATCGGGTTGGTTTCAAGCGCTTGCTGAATCTCTACCTGAAGGTCGAGCGAGGACATCTGCAGCAGCTTGATAGCCTGCTGCAGTTGCGGTGTCATCGACAGCCGCTGCCCAATCTTTATGTCGAGAGATGCCTTCATCCAACCTGAAACGCGAACCTGAAACTGATGAGTATTCGAGACAGCCTCGACACGGCTGCGGTGCGGGGCGCAGGTCGTGGCTGATCACTTGGAAATAAGCTTAGTTAAGCCTTGGCCAAGTCGTTGTCATAGTGTTGGCAAAACCGGGGAGAAGGCTCGTTGACAGTGACGAATCACACCCGCCTCAAGGATGAACCGTTGCGGTGTCGCGTATGAATTGAACGCGTAATCGAAGGGTTTCGTGCGTCCGGCGCCTAAGCACAAAAGCGTAAACGCCGGCACGGCGACGGGTGTCGACTTGCCTGCGGTGATTAAAAGCGGGAGTTAGTCCCACCGATTGTGGCGCGATTCTTGGGGGTCCACTGCGACGACGCGATATTTAACACCGCATCGTCAGGCTGCCGCGGGTGGCGGTGTAACGACGCGACGTCGTCTCAGAGTCTGAAGTCTGATCCGAGATAAACCTCACGGACGGCGGCGTTGTTGAGGATCGCGTCAGGTCCGCCGGCGGCGAGGACGCGGCCTTCGGAGAGAATGTAAGCCCGGTCGCAGATACCGAGCGTTTCGCGAACGTTGTGATCGGTGATCAACACCCCGATGTTCATGGACTTAAGGTGCCTGATAATTCCCTGAATATCGCCGACGGAAATTGGATCGATGCCGGCGAAAGGTTCGTCGAGCAGAATAAATGAAGGCTCCATCGCCAGCGCGCGAGCGATTTCGACACGGCGACGCTCACCACCGGAGAGGCTGATTCCGATCGTGTCGCGTTTGTGGGTAACGCCAAACTCTTCCATCAGTTCATCCGCCTTTTGCCGGCGGGTGCGATCGGTCAGGCCGGGCCGCGTCTGCAGTATTGCGAGGATGTTGTCGTAAACGGATAGCTTGCGAAATACCGATGCTTCCTGGGGAAGATAACCGACGCCCAGGCGCGCGCGTTCGTGCATGGGTAGATCGCTGATATCGGTGTCGTCGAGTTGTATGACCCCACCGTCTCGACGAATCAATCCGACGATCATGTAAAAGCAGGTGGTCTTGCCCGCGCCGTTGGGTCCGAGCAGTCCGACGACTTCGCCGCCGGACACGTCAACGTCAACATCGGCAACAACTTCAAGACCCTTGTAGGCCTTGCGAAGGCCCTGAGCCGACAGACTGCGCTGCGGTAAATTACTCATGCGTTCCCTGAAAGAGTTAGACGACTAGTTGCCGCGTTTGGATTTTGGCGGCAGGACGATTCTGATGCGGCCGTCGCTGCCCTGGGTGACGCTGGTACCGGCGGCATTCTGCGTTTGAGAAGGTGCGGGCGCGACAGCAGGCTCGGGCGCTGGAGCCGGGGCTGGCTGAGGTGGTGGTGCGGGCGTCGCGATTGTCTGCTGCTGAACAGGTGCGGCGGGTGCAGGCTGAGCCGGAGCCGCCGGCAGCTTGGCAGGTTGTGGTGCCTGCTTGGCCGGCTGGGCCGGGGCAGCGGGTACCGCTGCGGTTGTTGAATTCGTCGAAGGTGCCGGAGCCGGTGTTGGAGCGGGGGCCGGGGCGGGTGCGGCACTGGTCTTTTGCTTCAGCTGGGTCTCGGATCGACCTTTGACGCTCATCTTGTCGGTCGCCATGTTGTACAGGATCAGTCCGCCTGCGATCGAATCGGAGCCCTGCTGCAGCGAAGCCGTGTTGCGCAGGCGGACCAGTTGCTCAATCTGGTCAAGTTCAAGCTGCTCGGCACGGCCGATGACGTCGTAGGGCTTGCCGTCGGGACGCTGCTTGAATGTTGCGAGTCTGCTTTTGCTGCCGTAGGCGGTAGCAATTGCCAGTTTGTTGTTTTGAAAACGAGCGACGAGCTTGTCGCAGGTCAGACGCATGCTGCCCTGAACCACCGTGACGTTTCCGGTGTAGGTACGTGTGCCGTCCTTGAAATCGAGCTCGACGTCATCTGCGTTGATCACGGCGGGCTGATTGCGGTCGGAGTCGAGCGCAAATGCAGACACGGACAGCGTTAACAACGCGGCGGCAATCAGCCGGGTAACCACGCGACCGACTGTTGTCGCCTTAACTCGTGCTTGTAGTGATGTCATGGTGTTCGTCCTGGATAGAGCTTGAGTAACCGCGTCGATACGTCGCAAAGTTTACCAGCTTGCTGCCGGGTTATGACCGGCGGTGACCGATCTGGTGCCTGTTCAACCTTGCTCTTTCAATTTTTTGTCGTTCAGTTCCGGGTTTGTTAAGCGTCAGTTAATTTTCGACATGTCGAGTTTCTTCTTCAGGCGCACGCGCATCTTTTCAGTTTTCATGACGCCGCCGCCGCTTGATGCACCGCGCCCCTGGATCACGCGGACGTTCCCCGTCATCAATACCTCGTCGCCGGCAGGGCCCACCCAGCCAGACTCTGCATAGGTATGCTTCGGTGCGCTGCCGGGTTCGTACTGAATCACATGGGGGTTGTCGAGCAGGGCGGTGCCGTCGGCCGGGAAGTGGACCATGCGCTCGGCCTCAAGAACGTAGCGCCGTTCGCCAAGTTCATCCATGCCTACCGCGGTGAAATTCTCGATGTAGTAGTCGGGTTCGTCGCTGCGATCGATTTCTTCTGTAACCACTTCGTCCTTGAGGACGACAAACTGCAGCCACAGACTCATCGCGGCCAGAGCAGCACAGGCGGCAATCAACAGGGTTTTTTCTGAAAGCAGGCGACGTAGCATGATGTCTATATGATACCTGCACGCAGCAGGGTTTGATGGTTAAGAGCGCCGACAACCTGTTGTTTCTCGTCTACGACAAACACACCGCTTATCGAATTCTCGCGCATCAGATTGACGACTTCGCTGGCGAGCACATCCGCTTTAGTGACGATCGGGTTGGCAGTCATGACGTCGGCAATCGAGCTGGCGTAAATGTCGATGTTCCGGGCCAGCGCCCGGCGCAGGTCGCCATCGGTGAAGACACCGGCGAGGGTGCCGTCCTGCTCGACAACGGCCGTCATGCCAAGGCCCTTGCCGGACATCTCGACCAGCGCCTGCTGCAGGCCCTCGCTGGCTTCGATTCGCGGTACATCGGTTCCGGTATGCATGACGTCGGCGACATACAGCAGCAGTCGCTTGCCGAGGGCGCCACCGGGATGGGAGCGTGCGAAATCCTCTTCACTGAATCCGCGGGCCTGAAGCAGTGCGACAGCGAGAGCGTCACCGATTGCCAGAGCGACCGTGGTACTCGATGTCGGCGCAAGGTTGTGGGGACAGGCTTCCTTGTCGACGCTGGCGTCGAGCCAGACGGTTGCGTTGGTTGCCAGAGTCGAACTCGCGTTGCCGGTCACCGCAACGACGTCCACGCCCTGGCGTTTGAGCATTGGCAGTATCGTCAGAATTTCGTGGGTTTCGCCGGAGTTCGACAGAGCAAGAACCGAGTCTTCTGCCGTGATCATCCCGAGGTCGCCGTGACCGGCTTCACCCGGATGAACAAAAAAGGCCGGGGTGCCTGTACTCGCCAGAGTCGCGGCGATTTTACTGCCGACATGTCCGGACTTGCCCATGCCGAGAACGACCACTCGGCCCCGTGTCGCAAACAGGACGCGACAGGCGTCGGCGAATCGGCTGTCGAGTCGACGTCCCAGGGCTTCGAGCGCAGCGCGTTCGATCTCGATCACCGACCGGGCCGAATCGATCAGTTCACTGTCATCTAGTTCAACTTGGTGCAGCATTGCGCCTGACTCAAAAGCGTGTATCCGTGCAGTATATCTGTTTGACCTGCCCGAAGCGTCGGTCGCAGGTGTCATCCAGCCGGCCGACGTTACGGGGTCTGCGGGGCCGGGTTGGCAATCTGGCGACTTCGTCGGTGAAAGTGACGCGCTCAAAGCTGTTGTCTGCGTTTGAATGACTCCCCACTCTGATACCATCGCGCCATCATCAGGCCGCCGGACACAGGCTTAAGCTCGTCCGCCGGTTTGCGCCACGACTTGAACGTTTTGACAACTAAACGCTCAGACAATTCAACGCCCGGACAATGGAAGTCGCAAACTCTTGAATCAGGCCGAGACAGCGGGCACGCCCGATACACGTGACAGTCTTGTCGAACTGCGCGACGTCCATTTCAGCTACGACACCCGTCCGATCTACACAGGCCTTTCGCTGCGTGTACCGCGCGGTGGCGTGACGGTCGTGATGGGCCCGAGCGGAAGCGGCAAGTCAACGATGCTGAACTTTATCGGCCGTCGCCTGAAGCCCAACAGTGGTGACGTCTTCTTTGACGGAATCGATATCGACAAGCTTTCTCGTGCGGAAATGTTTGCTCTTCGCAAGCGAATGGGAATGCTGTTCCAGTCGAGTGCGCTGCTGACCGATCTGAGTGTGTTTGAAAACGTTGCGTTTCCGATTCGCGAACACACCGCGCTTCCCGAAAGTCTCATTCGTCATCTGGTGCTGCTCAAGCTTGAGATGGTGGGGCTTCGCGGTGCACGGGATCTGATGCCGGCTGAGCTTTCCGGTGGCATGCAGCGCCGCGTCGCGCTTGCTCGCGCCATTGCGTTGGATCCGGATCTTGTGATCTATGACGAACCCTTCACCGGGCTTGACCCGATATCGATGGGCGTCATCGTAAAATTAATTCGGGAACTCAACGACGCTCTGGGAACAACTTCGATTGTTGTTACTCACGACGTCGAAGAAGGCTGCAGCATCGCCGACTATGTCTATCTTCTCGGTGGCGGCAAGGTGATCGGGCACGGCACGCCCGAAGAGATGCACAACTCTGACTCCGAAGATATTCGTCAGTTCATGAACGGATTACCCGATGGGCCCGTTGCCTATCACTATCCGGCGGATCCGCTCGACCAGGATCTGTTCGACGGCGGGTCACGTTGATGGGAATGGTGCAGGGCGTAGGAGCCTGGACGCTGGGTGCAATTCAGCGACTCGGCAGAGCTTGCCTTTTCCTGATGGCGTCACTCGCCGGCGTACCCGCTGCGCTGGGTCGATTCCGTTCGGTAATCGCGCAGCTGTATTCGGTTGGTGTGCAGACGCTGCTGATCATTGTGGTTGCCGGTCTCTTTGTCGGCATGGTTCTCGGGCTGCAGTTTTACTACAACCTTGTGGACTTTGGCGCTGAATCCGAACTCGGACTGCTGGTCGCGCTGACGCTGACGCGGGAGCTGGGGCCGGTGCTCGCAGGACTGCTGTTCGCCGGCCGAGCGGGTTCGGCACTCACGGCCGAGATTGGTTTGATGAAAGCCACGGAGCAGCTTGCGGCAATGGAAATGATGGCTGTCGATCCCATGCAGCGCGTCATAGGTCCACGCTTTGTGGCCGGCATTATCGCCGTCCCGCTGCTGGCCGCAATATTTTCAGCCATCGGCGTCATTGGAGCATGGCTCGTTGGCGTCGGTCAGCTTGGACTTGATGACGGCGTATACTGGTCTTCAATGAACGGGGGCGTAGACTTTTTTGATGACGTGTTGAACGGAATCATCAAAAGCATCGTATTTGGATTTGTAATTACCTGGATCGCGGTGTTTGAAGGATACGACGCTGATCCCACTTCGCGGGGCGTCGCACACGCAACCACCCGTACAGTTGTCAGTGCATCGCTTGCCGTACTCGGCCTCGATTACATTCTGACGGCGATCATGTTTGGAGGTCTTTAGTCGATGAAACGAAGTACTGTTGAAATCTGGGTTGGTGTGTTTGTCCTTGCGGGTGTCGCGGCGCTGGTGATGCTCGCGACGCGTGTTGGCAACCTGTCTACCGGTGGCGGCACAGCAAGCTATGAAGTTGAGGCGCGGTTCGACAACATCGGTGGCCTTACGCAGAAGGCGCCGGTAACAATGGCCGGCGTTCGGGTAGGACGAGTAACGGACATTCATATTGACCGCGATGACTACAGCGCTGTTGTGGTCATGGCCATTGACGGACAGCATGACAATCTCCCCAAAGACACCAGCGCCGCAATTTTGACGGCGGGTCTGCTGGGTGCGCAGTTTGTCGGCCTTGAAGCTGGCGGCGATGATCGATTTCTCAAAGGCGGTGACGAGATCAAACTGACGCAGTCAGCGATACAGCTGGAGCAGCTGATCGGGCAGATGATCTTTGGTGCGGCCAGCGGCGAGAACAAGGAAGAATAATACTGTCGGGGCGTGGCGCCACACTCGAACGCGTCACCGCGCCACGTAAGCCTTTTGTCCGGGAATGGTTCAGGGATCCGGAGCACAGGGTTTTCTTCGCAATTTTGCGGCGGTAATTTCACGAACGGTGTGTGAAAAGGGTCATTTAAATCCTGAGCTGGCACCCCCATATTAGTCATTAATTAAAGGCATGCCGGCCAAAACGTTCAGACAACGTTAATGCGGCTTCGCTAGAGTTCTCCCAGGCACAACACTTCGCATATGCAGAACACAATGATCAAAAAGACTCGATTCACGTTTCATCTCATTCAACGATTCGTCGCTGGCGCAGCCGTGGCGCTGGCCATTGCCGCACCCGCAGCTGTTGCTGCCGAGGCACCCGACGCGATCGTTAAGCGAACAACTGATGCCGTGCTTGGAGAATTCGAGGCACGTCGTGACGAACTGAAAGCTGACCAAGGCAAGCTGTTTGAACTGGTGGCCGACAAGGTTCTGCCACATATGGATTTCAAACGCATGTCCCGCATGGTGCTCGGGCGCAACTGGAAAAAGGCGTCACCGGAACAGCAGGTAAGCTTCACCGAGGAGTTTAAATCCCTCCTGGTTCGCACCTATGCGACGGCGCTGTTCGAGTACTCCGGGCAGCCGATCGAGTACAAGCCGTTTCGTCTCGCTGACGGCGCCGATGACGCGGAAGTCAAGACGATGATCGACGCCGGCGGCGGGCCAAAGATCCCGCTCTCGTATTCCCTTGCCAAGGACGCAGACGCCTGGAAAGTCTACGACGTCAGTATCGACGGCATCTCACTGGTCACGAACTACCGG
>CALHMG010000347.1 GCA_938034705.1 uncultured Gammaproteobacteria bacterium | reverse complement strand
GCTGACGGAGGCCAGGTGAGCCAATACTGACGTTGCTCACTACCGCCAGAAACGCGCAAATCTGCCCGCGTTCAGGCTTTATTGTCCTTTGCGATTCGCTGGATAGAAATACCGGCTCAAGCTATCACGCGCCGGTAGCTCAGACAGGCGTTTGGGCTTATATTCTTCGGGTGAGCAACACAAGTGCCACAGCACATCACAGGAGGAAATTATGAAGTTCGCCAAGAAGGCAGCCGTCGCAGCTGCCGCATTCGCGCTTTCCGCGGGCACGGCAGCAGCCCAGTACCCGGAGAAGCCAGTGAAAATCGTCGTTGGCTTTTCAGCCGGTGGCGGAACCGACACCACGGCCCGTGGCTTTGCTTCGTATATGCACGAAGCTGCAAGCATGAACGGCATGCCGGCTTTCATTACCAACATTCCGGGTGCTTCGGGTCAGAAGGGCGCCAAGATGGTGGTCGATGGTGACAAAGACGGTTACACCCTGTACATCATCAACATGGGCACGCTTGCCGCTGGCGAACTCGCCAAAGGTGACAAGGCTCCGTTTAACGCACGCAAGGATTTCGTTGTGGTGGGCTGCATGTCGCAGCTCGTGACATCAATGATGCTGCATACCGATGATCCGACAACAAGCGCCAAAGAGTGGCTCGACAAAGCCAAAGCCTCTGGCGAGACAATCAAGTGGGCGTCCTCGGGTGCCACATCAATGCATACGCTTATCGGAACGCTGATTCTTGATGAGCTCGGTATTCCGCATCAGGCGGTACCGTTCAAGGGCGGCTCCAAGGGTCGTGCAGCGCTGATTTCAAAATCGGTTCCGATGGCTTTTCTCGGCGTTCACCTGTCTTCAGGTTTTGAGAACGACGTGAAAAACATCGGCGTGGCCGGTGCCAAACGTGACCCGGTGAATCCCGATATCCCAACGTTTGCCGAGCAGGGTCTCCCTGAGGTCGACGTCACGGGTCCAATGTGTCTGTTCGCTCCAGCTGGAACTCCGGATGCGGCGATCACAGCACTGGAAGCAGCCGTCAAGGACGTTGCCGAGCTCAAGGGCTTCAGCAAGTTCATGAAAAAGAGTGGCCTGGCCGCATTTCATATTCCTCGTGCCGAGGCGGAAGCCAAGCTCGACAGCATGTATGGCATTTTCAAGCCGTTGGTTGATCAAGCTCTGGCGAAGTAATCGCACCGATGGTGCCCCGCACGCGCTGCGTTCGGGGCACAGTTTGCAGTGCTGCACGATGGGCAATCCTTCACCGGCTTGCCCATCGGCGTTTGCGCTACTGAGAATTTTCGATCACGTCGCTTTTGATTGAGTGACAGATCCGGATCAAAACCATGTCAAACCGATACGTCACCAAGCTTGAACTCGGGGTCGCCGCCGTCCTTGTTTTGATCGGCGCTTTCTTTATTTTCCAGGCTTCATTCATCAGACCGGTACCCGGGGATCCTATTGGCCCCAAGGTGCTGCCAATGTTTCTGGCGATCGCGATTTTATGCGGTGGTGTGCTGATCGCGCTTCACACGTTATTCCGCAAAGGACGACATAGTGACGAAGACGTCGAACTGGCGTCCGGCTATGGCTTTAAAGAGAGCAACATCGGTCTCATCTTCGCCGTGATCGGTTGTGGCATCTGCTACGTCGTCACTTTCTGGGCGTTTGGATATTTTGTTGCGACCTTTGTCTCCGTGATATTGATCATGCTGACGTTCGGCAACAGAAAACTCTGGCTGATTCTGACTATCGCGCTCGGCGTCGCCATCGTTTATCAGTTTGTCTTCATGGGATTGATGGGACTATTCGATCCTGCCGGGGAGGTCGTCGACCTTCGCCGGTTCACCAACTGGATCAGCGGGGCTCAATAACCATGTTTGCAGATCTCATTGGTGGTTTTGGTACATTATTCGGCGACCCGGCAACGGTCGGTTTCGTCTTGCTGGCCGCGGTTGTCGGTATCGTTTTTGGCGCACTGCCGGGTCTGACGGCGTCAGCCGCGATCGCGATGCTGTTACCGCTGTCGTTTAACCTTGGCGCGCTCCAGGCGCTGGCCTTTTTATATGTCATCGGCAAGTCGGGTCGTTATGGAGGCTCGATTGCGGCGATTTTGTTCAACACGCCCGGGACCGCGGCTTCGGCAGCGACCATGCAGGACGGATTTCCGATGTCCCAGTCGGGCAGATCCGGTAAGGCCCTGAAGACGGCAACGGTGGCGTCGGTCTTCGGAGATTATTTCGGGGAGTTCATGCTGATCTTTGGTGCGGTCTTTATTGCGGGCTACACCAAGCAGTTTGGACCCACGGAGTATTTTGCCATCTACGTGATGGCTTTCATCGTCATCGGATCTGTCGTAGGTGATTCCATCATCAAGGGCATTCTTTCGACACTGTTTGGCGCGCTGGTTGGGCTCATCGGTGAGGATGTTATCTCAGGGCAGCTGCGCATGACGATGGACATTCCTGAACTTGAAAGCGGTATGGCGCTTGTGCCGTTACTCATCGGCGTCTTTGTGATTTCTGAAGTGATCATCCAGGCGGAGAAAGCCGCCAAGGTAAAGATGATCACCATGGGTGCCGTGGATCCCAATGATCCAGGTGCCAGTCAGTTCACCTGGCCCGAATTTAAACGCTGCCTGCCGTTGATGTTTCGTTCGTCCGTGCTCGGTTCTTTCATCGGCATGATGCCGGGGCTGGGCTCAAGTGTGGCGTGCTTTGTCGCCTACGGTGAGGAAAAGCGACGATCCAAGGAGCCGGAAAAGTGGGGTACCGGAATCGTCGAAGGTATCGCGGCGCCGGAGAGCGCCAACAACGCCGTATCCGGTCCGTCAATGATACCGCTGCTGACCCTGGGAATTCCGGGATCCACCATCGCCGCCGTGCTGATCGGTGTCTTTATCGTTCACGGCCTGCAGGTCGGCCCTCAGATTTTCGGCGAAGAGAACATGGTGGTCGTGGGCAAGAGCGTCATGACCAGTCGCGAGTTTATCTTTGGTCTGTTTGCGGCCGGTCTTCTTGGTATCGCGGCGTACGGCATCATCGGCTACTGGGGCGGCCCGTTCATTGGTCGAGTGATTTCCAAGATTCCGCAGAACTATCTGTATCCGTTTATTTTTGTGACCGCAGTTGCGGCGAGCTACTCCAGCCGCGTCTCCATCGCTGACGTCGGCTTCGCGCTTTTGTTTGGTGTCATCGGCTACGCGATGCGCCGTACGAAATTCTCGGCAGCCGCGTTTATCATTGCCTTTGTGCTTGCTGGCAACATGGAAGAATCGTTCCGTCAGGCCATGCTGATTTCTGACAACGGTATTCTTGTCTTTGTCACTCAGCCGGTGTCGCTGGCATTCCTCTCGCTCGGACTTGCGATTGTGCTCTTCAGAGCGATCAGCCAGATGCGACGCGGGCGCAAAGCTCGCAACGGTACGTCCTAGAACCCCATTCGGGGCGCGGGTTTGATATCGAGCTACACGGCACAACATCAGTTGTGACCGTGTAGCCAGATTTTTCAGTCGGGGCGTCTAACCTGCCGCCGCAAGTGCCTGATCGATGTCTGCGATCAGATCATCGACATGCTCCAGGCCTACCGAGAGACGGATCAGATCTTCGGAGACGCCCGAGGACAGCAGTTCTTCGGGTGACAGCTGTCGGTGGGTCGTTGTGGCCGGGTGGCAGGCCAGCGATTTGGCATCGCCAATATTAACGAGTCGGGTAAACAGTCCGAGCGCGTCGATAAACCTGGCACCGGCTTCAGCACCGCCCTTGATTCCGAAGCTGACAATGCCTGAACCGCGGCCGCCGGTGTATTTGTCAGCGAGCGCCTTGTGCGGGCTTGAGTCGAGGCCGGCATAGCGGACCCAGCTGACGTTGCTCTGGTTTTCCAGGTGCTGTGCGATAGCCAGACTGTTTTCACAGATCCGATCCATTCTGACATGCAGGGTCTCGAGACCCTGCAGGGTCAAAAACGAGTTAAACGGCGAAATGGCAGCGCCCATATTGCGAAGCGGTACCACACGAGCGCGAGCGATGTAGGCGGCCGCGCCAAGTGCCTCGGTGTAGATCACGCCATGATAGGACGGATCGGGCTCGTTCAGACGCCTGTAGCGGTCGGCGTTTGCGGCCCAGTCGAACCTGCCACCGTCGACGATGATGCCGCCGATGGAGGTGCCGTGTCCGCCGATGTACTTCGTAAGCGAGTGCACGACGATGTCGGCACCGGACTCGATAGGCTTCCACAGGTAAGGGGTCGGGACCGTGTTGTCGACGATCAGGGCAACCCCGTGTTCGTGAGCTATTTCTGCCACGGCCTCAATATCGACAATGTTGCCGGCCGGGTTGCCAAGGGTCTCGCAATAGACGGCTTTGGTTTTCTCATCGAACAGGCCGTCTAGTGTGCCGAGATCATCCGGGTTGAAAAACCGTGTCTCGATTCCAAGCTGGGGTAACGTATGCGCAAACAGATTGTACGTGCCGCCATACAGGGTAGACGCGCTGACAATGTTGTCGCCCGCTTCTGCGATGGTCATTAACGCGTAGGTCGTTGCGGCCTGCCCGGATGCAAGGGCAAGACCGGCAATGCCGCCCTCAAGCTCGGCTACCCGTTTTTCGAGAGCGTCAGTGGTCGGATTCATGATCCGGGTATAGATATTGCCTTCTACAGCGAGATTAAAAAGATCGGCGCCGTGCTGAGTATCGTCGAACGCATAGGAGGCTGTCTGATACACCGGTACGGCGACAGCTTTGGTCGTGGGGTCAGGCGAATAGCCTGCGTGAATGGTCGCGGTTTCTGCGCGCATGTTGTGAACCTCGTTTCAACTTTAAATCAAAGGGCCACCGCCGCAACGGCGACCGTGGCGCTGACGAAGTTCGGGGGAAGACGTTGGATCGCGCTGAGCGCTTTGCTCCTGCGTAACCTGAAAGGTTTGATGCGCCGCGCCCTGAAAGAGACGTGCCAGCAAACCCACTCGCTTTAGCCGAACTTATTTAGCGCCCGCAAGCTGTTGCTCAAATCGGCGCATGCCAAGAGTTGAGCATGCCGAGCGGACGGGCGGCTACCGCTCCGGTCGCGGGCTGGAAAATGTTTCGTCTGGCGCCAAAGGGGCGAACGATATTCCGCGAAAGGCCGCAATACGGGCGGATTGATCACGTCAGGCGGTCATGGTCTGACTGGCGCACCAACAGGGAAATTTCAAACCACGGTGTCAGAAAGCTCGACGTCTAAGGCGTTGGTTATCACCCGATTGCAGTATTCGCGTTACACTCATCTGCCTACGAATAGTTAAGAACGCTTGGCCACGATGACTGACAAAAGAGTGCGATTCGACTTCGAAATCGATTTTTCAAACGGCGGCGGCCTGCAGGGTCAGGACTTTCGTCTCGACATAGACGGTGATGACATTTCTGACGCTGATCTGGCGGACTATATCGTTGCCGACATGCGCCTTTTGATGGTCGGCGAAGTGCGGATACTCAACAAGGCGATTATCGAAGAAGCCCATAAACGCAAGGATTGAACACGCGTCAGATGGTCAACCTTGACCGAGGCGGGCTTCGAGCGCATGGCGCTGGATCTTGCCGGAGGCGCTGCGCGGAAATTCCTGTGGTTCGATAAAGATAAAGCGCTTCGGCGCTTTGAATCTGGCGAGCGACTGGCGGCACGCGTCGAGCAGGCTGTCCGAAGTTACCGCCTTTTCACAAGCGACGAACGCGACCGGTACTTCGCCCCAGCGTGAGTCCGCTTCACGAACTACGGCTGCGTCAATAACGCCTTCGCAACCCAGCAGGACGCGTTCGATTTCTGCCGGATAGATATTTTCACCACCGCTTTTGATCATGTATTTGACGCGGTCAACAAAGTCGAGCGTTCCGTTCGGGTTGCGCACAAATACATCACCCCTGTGAACCCATCCGCCGCGAAAGTCTTCAGCGTTGGCGTCCGGGTTGTGCCAGTAGCCGCTGAAAAGCGTGGGTCCGCGCATGGCCAGCTCGCCCGGTGTTCCATCCGGTACATCATTGTCTTGCGCATCGACGAGCCTGATTTCGCAAAATGGGCTGAGCTCCTTGGACAGACTGGTCGGCGACACGCCAACGGGGATCCGATTGGACGAGCAGGGCGGACACCCGGTTTCAGTCGCACCGAACGTGTTGGCGTATGGCGCATCGAGCAGACGGGTGATGCGCGCAATCACATGGGGTGGGACAAGGTCCGCCATCACGCCACAGAGTTTAATGCCTGCCGGTGTCGTCTTGGCGGCTTCTAGCGCGTTGGCAAACTGTTCGGCCATGCCG
>CALHMG010000346.1 GCA_938034705.1 uncultured Gammaproteobacteria bacterium | reverse complement strand
AGGTGCTCTTTTCGACCAGGGCGATTTTGACCAGCGATGAGGTGGGCGACCCCGGTGCGCCGCTCGTCAAGAATGGCTTTGAGATTCGCATCGACGGGTCGGCTGTCGAGGTAGCTGCGCTCAACGGGGGCGATGTTGTCAGCGCGCCGGGCATTATCACGGTCAACGAGTGGAATTATGTGCGCGTTGGGCTGCTTGGCATCAGCGACAGCGCTGCGGCCGTGTATATCAATGATGGGCTGGCGATGGCTGTAAACGGTGAGCAGTTGGACCACGTCGGCCGATTTGGTGCCCTTGCCGAACACACCATCGGCGCACGGCGCCTGGACTCGATTGCGATTCAATCCACGTTTGACGGCTGGATCGACGATCTTGTCATCTATGACCTCGGTCACGACAATGCGTTGCTTGCTTTCCTTGGCGCGTTAGGCACACACAATCCTGATGACGGCATCTATTCACCGTCTCAGACGATTGAAGTCGATAGCCGCGTTGCCAACGCGCTATCGGCGCGGGCGATTCAGGGTGTACATGCCATCTCGTTTGAGGATGGCCTGACCGACGATAAGGCACCGGTACGCTCGTTTACGCTACCGCCGTCGAGCAACCGGTTGTTTAACACGATCGATCAGGTGCAGATTAGCGCTGCTGTTACCAGCGGACAGTATGAGATTTCAAACAAGGTTGATGGGCGCGTAACCGACCCGGATGACAAGGTGTTTGACGCCAACGGGCAGTCGGCTGTGTTTGTGTGGAACCGTTCGGCCGAATTCGACGGCTTCAACCACCAGTCCGCCAACAGCAATTCGCTCAACTACAACGTGATGGCTAATGATGACGGCTTCACGATTTCAGCCTGGGTTTATCCAGAATCGAGTGAAAACGTGCGGCGGGGTGTTTTCGGCCGATATTCCGGCAGCGACGACCCCAACGCTGCCCCCTTCATCGAAACGGCAGGCTCCAGCGTCGTCTTCGGCTTTGGCGACGGCACCCGTCTGCGTGAAGCAACCTTCAGCGACTCTGCCAGTCAGCTAATCATGGACCAGTGGAACTTTGTAGCGGTCGCCTACGACGGCAGCAGTAACCCGACGCTCTTTATCCGCGACAGCAACACCGGCTTTGGCGCACCGCTGCTGCCGAGTGGCGGTCAGCCGCTCAACAACGCGGCCAATCTGTATATCGGCCGAACCAACGACAGCGCCACCGGCACCATTACGCGCATCGAATCGATTTGCGAAGGCGACAAAGGGTCAACCCATGAACTCGACATCTTCTCTGGCAGTGAGATTATTCTGAGCAAAGAGGAGATTGCAGAGGGTACGGTGATTGTAGATCGGCCGAATGCCCAATCAGGCACCCCAGAACCGATCACCTTCGACGTGACCGACGCAGCCACCCTCACCTTCTGCGAAGACGACGACGGCATTCACAACAGCTGCGATGTCAGCAGTGACGAACTGCTCGGCACCGCGCTCTTTAGCACTGCAACAAGCAAATACACAGGCGCTAATGCGATTACCGAACGCTATGCCCATCCGGCCAGCGCCGTCGACGACAACACATGCGGCAACGGCGTCGATATGTTCGAGCTCACCCACGTTTGGGACAATCCGTCGATCCCCTTCCTCGGCCGCATTCAGGACGTGCGCGTCCATGCATCAACTTACACCAGCGCCACCATCGACAGCTTGCGCGGCAATAGCCAAACCATTATCGCTCTAACGCTGGATGACCCACCCAACAGCGACCGCTTCGAAGACACCATCGGCTATCACGAAGCGGAGTGCAATCTGGATGCTGGCACCTGTCCAACATCAGGCGTTCCAGGTAAAGAGAACACCGGTTTGTTCTTTGATGGTGTCGATGATTTTGTTGCCGTGCCGACCGTCTCAAGCGAAGCCGCGCAGGGCAATGCCCTGACGATGGCCGCCTGGATCAAGCCGGAAACTATTGATGGTGAAGCGATCATCCTATCATTTGAAGCACCGAACACGCTTCTTCTGCCGACTATTCTGATTGATGAAGGCAGCACGGCGGGCAAGTTTGCCGTCAAATACTACGATGTCAGCACCGGCTCTGTATCCGTAACCAACGAGTTTACGCTAGGCGAATGGCATCGTGTGCTTGTCACCATTGACCAAAGCAGCGGCGGCAGCACCAACGCTAAGCTGGTTGTTGACAATGTCGACACGCCGGGCAATTCGGCCGATTTCTTTGCCCAACAGTTCCCAGTCGCTAACGGCACCTTCTACATCGGCGGCGAAGACCGCACCGGTCTGATACCCGGTTTGTTGCAATACGAGGGTGCAATTGACAACGTGTTTGTCGATAAGATCGCCTACGGTCTCACAGAAATCCGCAACGCGTTCAAAGATGCCCCCGTCTATCGCGAAGATTTTGAGACGGGAAGCGTGAACTTTAGCGTTGGGTATGAGCCCGGTTTAAGCGGACAGGTTGGCAACGCTTTTGACTTCGACGGCATGAGCGACTATGTACAAGTTGCGTCGCCCGTCACCTCTAACTTTTTCGATCGGGATGTTGGTGGTGAGGCACTTGAAGAGTTTTCGCTGAGTGTCTGGGTCAAACCGGATCAATTCCAAAGTCCAATCGCGCCGGTCAACGACCGCGCCATCTTCGTCGGGTCAAAATGCAGTGGCTCATGTTTCCCAAGTGAAATCACGCTACGCTTAAAGCCGAATGGACGTCCCTTTGTGCTGATTGAAGGATCAAAAGTAGCGGAATCGCCGGAAGCGATTTTGGAGAATCAGTGGACACATCTGATGGTGACCTATGACAGAACTGAACCGCAGTCGGGCGGTGGCACGCTATCACACCTCAAGCTATATATCAACGGCTCGCTGGTCGATGAAGAGCTGACAATTCCAGATGCGACGCAGATCATTCCATCCCAAATGGCAGTGATGTTGGGCGCTGCTCCAAACTCGGATGGCAACTTACCAGGCTTTTCCGGCTACTGGCCTTACGATGGGCGCATGGATGAACTGAACTTCTATCGTCGCGTTCTCCCGCCAGACGAGGTGCTCAAAACCTATCTGGTGCAAAACGCCGTTGTTGACGACGAAAAAGTCAACCAGATCACGGTCGATGCCGATGCGCCTGTTGTTGAAATGACGCTGCCCGACAGCTTCCTACCCAACGCCAACTCGCGCATCGCTATTTCAGCGACCAGCAACATCGCGCCCATTGCGCACGTCACGCTGGTGGTCAATGACGGCAGCGGCAGCTTTGGCTTACCGGCCATCTTTGACAAAGAAAGCCAGCAGTATGTCGCCCAGTTTGTGCCAGAGGCAGGTGAGGGCACCTATACCTTCTCGGCCCTGGCGATGACGACAAACGCACAGTTTGGCACCAGCCCGCAGCAGCCA
>CALHMG010000345.1 GCA_938034705.1 uncultured Gammaproteobacteria bacterium | reverse complement strand
CGGTAAGATTCCGGGCGGATTTTTCAAGCGAGAAGGCCGGCCTTCGGAGAAGGCCATCCTGACGTGCCGACTGATTGACCGACCGATTCGTCCGCTGTTCCCGAAAGGTTTCAGCAACGAAGTTCAGGTAGTGATCACGGTGATGTCGGTAGATCCGGAGATCGATCCGGATATTCTGGCGATGGTCGCGACTTCGGCCGCGCTGTCTATTTCGGGAATTCCTTTCGCCGGACCAATCGGGTCCGCGCGCGTAGGTTTTGTTGACGGGCAGTATGTCCTGAACCCGAGTTCAACCGTCATCAAGGAACAGAGCAAGCTCGACCTGGTTGTTGCCGGTACCGAAGATGCGGTGCTGATGGTGGAATCAGAAGCCGACATCCTTAACGAGCAGGAAATGCTCGGCGCCGTTCTTTTTGGCCACGATCAGCAACAGGTTGCGATCAAGGCCATCAAGGAACTTGCGGCGGAAGTAAACACTCCGATGTGGGACTGGGAGCCGCCAGCCACTAACGAGAGCCTCGTCGATCAGGTCACGGCCAAGTGTGCAGCCGACGTTGAAGCCGCCTACCAGATCACCGAGAAGCAGAGTCGTCAGGAACGCCTGGGCGAAATCCGCGACAAGGTTGTTTCCGAGATGCTCAACGACGAGTCACCGGACGAAGACGTTGACGCGGTCAAGACTGCGCTCAAGAACATCGAAAAGGGCGTTGTCCGAGGTCGAATCCTTTCGGGCGAGCCTCGCATCGACGGACGCGATACACGAACGGTTCGGCCGATTCACGTCAAGACGGGCGTGCTGCCAAGAACCCACGGTTCAGCGCAGTTCACGCGTGGCGAGACCCAGGCGCTGGTAATCACAACGCTTGGCACCGAGCGAGATGCACAGATCATCGATGCGATCGAAGGCGAGTACAAAGACGGCTTTTTGCTGCACTACAACTTCCCGCCATACTGCGTTGGTGAGACCGGTCGTGTGGGATCGCCCAAGCGACGCGAGATCGGCCACGGTCGCCTCGCCAAGCGCGCAATGATTGCGGTGTTGCCTGAGCGTGAGAACTTTCCGTACGTGCTTCGCGTTGTCTCCGAGATCACTGAATCCAACGGTTCAAGCTCGATGGCATCGGTTTGTGGCACCAGTCTTTCGCTGATGGATGCCGGTGTAGAAATCAAGGCGCCGGTTGCCGGAGTCGCCATGGGACTCATCAAGGACGGTGACCGATTCGCCGTTCTGACCGACATTCTCGGTGATGAAGACCACCTTGGTGATATGGACTTCAAGGTTGCGGGTACTCCGGATGGCGTAACCGCACTGCAGATGGACATCAAGATTCAGGGCATTACGCGCGAAATCATGGAGGCTGCTCTCAGCCAGGCCAAAGAAGCGCGTCAGCATATTCTTGGCGAGATGGCCAAGGTGATTGATACGCCGCGTCAGGAAATGTCCCAGTACGCACCGCGCATCATCAGTATCAGCATCCCGACTGACAAGATTCGCGACGTTATCGGCAAGGGCGGATCGGTTATCCGGTCTATTTCTGAAGAGACCGGTGCGATTATCGATATCGACGATGACGGCACGGTGCGCATTGCATCGGTCGACATGGCAGGCGGCGAAGCTGCCCGCAAGAAAATCGAAGAGATCACGGCCGATGTTGAAGTCGGCACGATCTACGAAGGCAAGGTTGTCAAAATCATGGACTTCGGTGCGTTCGTCAATATCCTGCCAGGTCGCGACGGCCTCGTTCACATCTCCCAGATTTCCGAGGAGCGTGTCGAGAGCGTTGGTGACAAACTTTCAGAAGGCGACAACGTCAAAGTGAAAGTTCTGGAAGTCGACAAGCAAGGGCGTATTCGTCTGAGCATGAAAGCAGTCGACGTGGGTTGATCGTCATTAAAACGATGTGACTGCAGCTTGAACGGCGCCTTTGTGGCGCCGTTTTCGTTTCAGCTTTTCATCCATCTGAAGTTCTACAGCCTCTAAAGACCCAGCGGAGAAAAACATGCGCGTACTGGTTCAGCGGGTCCTCGAATCGAGCGTCCACGTCGACGGTGAACTCATCGGGTCCGTGGAGCGCGGGTTCATGTTGCTTGTAGGCTTTGGCAAAGACGACACCGAAGCCTGTCTTGAACCTGTTGCGCGCAAGGTCGCAAACCTGCGGGTGTTTGAAGACGAGAAGGGCAGGCTGCAGTTCTCGATTCTGGAGCAGGGTTATGGCGTGCTCGCCGTTCCCCAGTTCACGCTGTACGCGAGAACCCGGAAGGGGCGTCGCCCGGACTTTGGCGACGCGCTCGCCCCGCAAGCGGCGAGCGAACTGTTTGACCGGTTTGTAGACGTCCTGAAAGCCCAGGGTATCGACCACGTACAGACGGGGCGCTTTGGCGCCGATATGAAGGTTTCCCTCGTCAACGACGGGCCGCTGACGTTCATGCTCGAGTAAGCGGCTACAGGTCAGGGTTCTGGCTGACCGCGCGCAGGTGGGCGATCAGGCGCTTCTCCAGCCAGTAGCGGGGTGACCACGGGCCGCCGACAAAACCGACGTGCCCGCCACGTTCGGCGACTTCCAGACGGATCGAAGACGAAAGATCCTGCGCGCGGGGAATCACGTCCGGCGTCATGAACGGATCGTCTCTCGCGTGAATCAACAGCGTTGGCCGGGAGATCCCGCGAAGAAACTGCAGGCTGCTGGAGCGCGCGTAATAGTCATCAACGCCTGCGAATCCATGCAGAGGGGCGGTCACGTTGTGATCGAAACTCCTGAACGTGCGCCACTGGTGCAGCTGCTCGAGATCGATCGGGCTGGTACCGGCGTCGAGTCGCAGCCTGGTCTTGGCGTGCATCAGGGAGATCAGCCGTTTCTGGTAGATGCGCGAACTGCCACGACTCATGCGGTCGGCGGCGAGATCGAGTCGATAGGGCACGCTCACGGCAACCGCGGTGGTCAGCGGTCGGCGGTCGGCGGTTTCACCCAGCCACTTGAGCAGCACGTTGCCGCCAAGAGAAAAACCTGCTGCGGCAAAGAGTTCCCGGCTTTTATTGATGTGTTCAACGACCTCGTTGAGGTCGCCGGTGTCGCCAGCATGGTAGCTGCGGGCCAGGCGATTGGGTACGCCGCTGCAGGTTCTGAACTGCATGACCACCGTCGCGTATCCGGCGGCGCCCAGCGCGTGAACGGCGCCCATGATGTAGTGGGAGCGCGAGCAGCCCTCGAGGCCGTGTAGCAGCAACACCAGCGGTCCCTCGGCGTCATGCCAGTCGATATCGACAAAATCCCCGTCGCTCAGCTCGACTCTTTCGCGGCGGTAGGTCGGCACGGTCTGGCGCCTGAGCGTCACCGGCCAGATTGTCTGGCGGTGGGGGCCCGCGCACCAGCGGGCGGGCGTGAAGTCGGCCGGGAATATTCCGGGCTTAAACGAGTTCAAGATCGTCGGTCCTCAAAGTCCACATCAGTTGCAGCGATGAAGGAGGCTCAAGTCTGCCTGCAGCGGTGGCCAGAACGAAAACGGCGCCTCAGGAATTACCTGAAGCGCCGTCGATAACTGATTATTATTGCTTAGACTTTCTGTCTTTCTCGAATCTCGTCGAGGGTCTTGCAGTCGACACACAGCGTGGCGGTAGGCCGCGCTTCAAGTCGCTGGATGCCGATGTCGACGCCGCAGTTTTCGCAAAACCCGTAGTCGCCCGAATCGATATCGGCGAGGGATTCGTTGATCTTCTTGATCAGCTTGCGCTCGCGATCGCGGCTGCGCAGCTCCAGCGACATGTCGGTTTCCTGACTTGCCCGGTCGGTCGGATCCGGATGGTTCACCGTTTCGTCCTGCATCGTGCTGCGGGTGCGCTCAAGTCCGCTGGAAAGTTCCTGCTTCCAGCCGTTGAGGATCAGGCGAAAGTGCGCGACCTGATTGTCAGACATGTATTCCTCGGTCTTCCCGGCGACGTAGGGCTCGACGCCGAAGATGAGGTTATCCGCTTTTTCTGCTGCTTTTGACATGGGTGTCCCGTAATACCTTTGCTTTGAGTCAGGAACCGGCCGCCTTCCTGGCAGCCCGTTCCGTCCTGCGCGAAACCCGACAGGGTCGGGTTGTGCGAATCGTAGTTCAGTGTAGACCTGGCTTTTGACCTGAATCGCCGAAAAACCGGGGTTTTTCGCCGTTGGCCGGTAAAATCAGGCGCCGGACGGTAACAAAAGACCCGGGCCCCGGCAATCCCGAGCACGTGGTACCCGATATGGGGGTATCCTGCGCGGTCTCAAGGTCCAGTTACTGACTTCGAGTGCGTCACTGTCGCACCGGTAAGGCGACCTGTTGTCATTTTCCCGGCCTCAAGGAGCCTCACCATCATGGAACTTCGTTCATCCCCCACGTCCCCCTACGTTCGTAAAGTCCTCGCCACAGCGCTTGAGGTTGGCCTGGAGGATCGAATCGGTCTGGTGCCCGTCAGCCCGTATGCCGAAGACCATGATCTGCGAGACCTCAACCCGCTGTCCAAGGTGCCCTGTCTGATTACCGATGAGGGTCAGGCGCTGTTTGATTCGCCTGTGATTTGCGAATACCTGACTTCTCTCGCGGGCAATACCGACGTTTTCCCGGTCGCCGGACCGAAGCGGTGGGATGCCCTGCGCCAGCAGGCGATTGGCGACGGCATTCTGGACGCATCAATTCTTCGGCGATACGAGCTGGATCGCCCTGAAGAGACGCGCTCACAAAAGTGGGATGCGCGGCAGAAGCTCGCCGTCACCAGCGCGCTGGACATGCTGGAAAAGGAATGCGCCGTCTGGAATACCGATGTCACGATCGGCCGCATCACGGTCGGCTGTGCGCTCGGCTATCTTGATTTCCGCTTTGATCACGAGCCCTGGCGCGACGGTCGCCCTGCGCTGGAAGCCTGGTACCGGTTTTTCAGCGAGCGCGACAGCATGCAGCGCACGGTGCCGATCGGGTAACGGCCCGGTCCGGGTCCGCGGGTTACGCCCGAGGCGCTTGCCGGTTCCTGCGTAACCTGTGCTCGCGACTTAAGAAGCCTCTTTAAAGTGGTCGTGCCAGAGTCGCGTGGCGCCGGCGACGGCGGCCGGCATTGCAAACAGATTAATCACCGGAATCGCCATCACCACCAGCACGGTCGCGCCAAAGCTCAGCGCGAGCATGCGCCGGCTGCGGACGCTCTGGCGCACTGACTTGAATTTGATCATCCGATTCGACATCGGGTAGTCGATGTATTCGACCGCGTGCATCCAGGCGAGGAACAGCGACGACAGCGCCATCGCCACGAGGCCCCCGATGACGTTGATGCCGGGGATAAGTGCGGTCAGCGCGATCGGGATGACCCAGGCGAGGATACCGATACAGGCGAAGTAGACGACTTTACCGGTTTCGTTCAAAAGCACCCGGGGCAGGCTGGTGAGCATTCGGGAAATGGGTTGCTCCGGTGGTCCCTGACCGGCGAGCTTGCGCTCCACGGCTTCTGACAGCGCGCCATTAAACGGGGCGCCGATTATATTGGCAACGGCCGTAAAGCCAAAAAAAAGTGCAGCGAGCGACAGTACCGCGGTCACCGTCCAGAGCAGGCCGCGAAGTGCGCCCGCCCACCACGAGTCGCCGGACGGCAGCCAGCGATCCATCAATGAGCTGACAAAGTCGATGCCAAACCACAATATCGCGGCGAACACGATAATGTTGACCGCCACCGGCGCGATTGCATAGCGGCGAATGCCGGGTTGGCGGATTAAATCGAAGCCCGCTTTTAGATAGCCAGGGCCGCTGACGATAGAAGGGGTCATGGTCGTGACAGACTGTGTTGCGGCGGGCCTGCCCGCTCGGGGTAGGACTTTCGCCCGGGGCGTGAATCATGATCCAGCATGCACAAAAAGATCAAGCAAATTAACGATGCACAGAGCACTATTAAAATCTGCCTGAACTCATGTTGGTGTCGTCGTGCGCCGGCGCCATGCGCCTTTTTCAGGCAGGTCTCGAGCAGTCCCTGTGCGACGGGTGAGCAGACCCTGTGATAATCTTCACGCAGAATCAAGACGCTGATTTTCGGTATTGACTCGACCATTTTTTTGACCCGTTCGACAACGTAATTCGGTTCACGATTCGATAAAGGAAAGGACTTCTTCGAATCCGGCGATCACGCCAAATCAACGCAATTTGTTACTCAGACGCGGCTTTGATATTCGACGCCAGCGCGTCAGGAATTTTTGAAACTTTGAAGTATCTCGTACTGTCCCTTTCGCTGTTTCCAGCGCCGACCGGGCTCCGCCGACAATGCGTCTGAAAAAGATCCAGGTCTCGGGCTTCAAGTCGTTCGTTGATTCGACGACCCTCAAGATGTCGGCCGACATCATCGGGGTGGTCGGGCCCAACGGCTGCGGCAAGAGCAACGTAATCGACGCCATCCGCTGGGTCATGGGCGAGATGTCGGCCAAGAACCTGCGCGGTTCCAACATGGCGGACGTGATCTTTAACGGGTCTGTCAATCGCAAGCCCGTCGGCAAGGCCAGCGTTGAACTGGTGTTCGACAATTCCGATCAGTCCGTCGAGGGCCCGTACGGCGTCTTCACCGAAATTTCGGTCAAGCGCACGCTCTCCCGCGATGGCACATCCGAATACTTCGTCAACAACACCGCCGCCCGGCGACGCGATATCACGGATATCTTTCTCGGCACCGGTCTTGGTCCGCGCTCGTACTCGATCATCGAGCAGGGCATGGTCAGCCGAATTATTGAAGCTCGCCCTGATGAGCTGCGCTCGTTTGTAGAAGAGGCCTCGGGCGTCTCGAAGTACAAGGAGCGACGGCGAGAAACCGAAACCCGCATGCGCCAGACGCGCGAGAACCTTGAGCGCGTTGACGACATTCGCCGCGAGCTTGATGCGCAACTGCGACGCCTGGAGCGTCAGTCTCAGGCGGCCCAGCGCTACCGCGAATATCGAACCGAAGAGCGCCAGGTGCGCAGCGAGCTGATGTCGATTCGCTGGCAGGCGCTCACGGATTCCCTCGATCGCTTTAACGACGAAGCCGAGACGATCGCCCAGGATCTCGAAGCCAAGACTTCTGAGATCACCGAGGCGCAGGAACGCAGCGTTGAGCTGCGCGTCGAGCAAAGCGAGTGTCAGGAGTCGGTCAACCAGGCCCAGGCACGCTTTTATCAGATCGGATCCGAGATCTCGAACGTCGAATCGCGCATCGAGCATGCGCGCGAAACGCTTGAAAGCAATCGCAACGAACAGACGCGACTGCAGACGTCGGTGGCTGAAACACGTTCCCAGCTTGATCAGGATCGCGCCGAGCTGAACATGATTCTGTCCAAGACTTCGGCGCTTCGACCCGAAGTCGAACGCGGCCAGGAGTTGGCCGATGATCAGACGCGCGAAGCCGAGAGCGCGGATGCAGCCTGGGGCGACTGGCAGCGTGACTGGGAGCTGTTTAACGAAGAGGCCGCGCAGCCCGACCGCGACAGCGAGGTGCAGCAGGCGCGTATTGACGAAATCTCGCGTCGAGTCGACAAGCTGGTCGAACGACGACAGCGTCTTGACGATGAACGCAACAGAATTGATACCGACAGGCGTCAGGTACAGATCAGTTTTCTGCGCGACGAAGTCGCCCAGGGGCAGCAGCAGTGGCGTGATGCCGAGACGCGACTGGTCACCATCGACAATGAAACCGCCGAAGTTCGAACACGCCTGAAGGACCTGGCTCAGAAGCTTGAGGCCGAGCGCGTCAATCTCAGTGAGAGCGTGACTCGTCTGCAGGGACTGCAGGAAGTACAGGAAGCCCTTCGTGGCGACAATGATTCCGCGCTGACGGCTGAACTCGACCGGCGCGGCCTGACTCACGCCCCGCGACTGAACGAAGTACTTGACGTCGAGTTTGGCTGGGAGCGAGCCGTCGACGCGGTGCTCGGTCGACTTGAGGCGGCCATCGTCGTCGACAGCGTCGAGTCGGTCGTTCGGTATGGAGACACTGGACTTGCCGGTAGCGGCGTCGCGTTGATCGAACGCGGACAGGCCGGGCCCCAGACACCGTTTCACTCCCTTGCGGCTCGCTGTCGATCAACCCAGATCAACACCGCTGAACTTTTCGCAGGGGTCTATGCTGCGCCAACGATGACCGACGCGCTGGCGATTCGCGAGCGCCTGTTGACGGGTCAGTGCGTGGTTACCCGCGACGGTGTGATCGTCGAACGTGCGGCGCTGCGTCTGGGTCGTACCGGCGACGCCGCAGGCGGCATGCTTGAGCGCGAGCAGGAAATGGAGACGCTGCGCCAGGAAATAGCGCGACTCGAAAGCTCTATCGCGAGCGAGACGGTCGAGTACGAGACCGCGGAGGTCCGTCTTTCGTCACTCGATATCGATCGCGCCGCGACCAGTCGTTCGATTGCCGAACTCTCGCGAATGAATGCCGAGCGTGAAGGTCAGCTCGGGCGTCAGGAAACGCGCGGTAGCGAGCTTGAGAATCGTTTCCTCGAGATTGAGTCCGAGATCGGCGAAATCGATGTCCAGATCCGCGATGATCAGGCGCAGATGACGACGGCCCGGCGAGCGTTTGCGAACGCTGTGGAACAGCAGAGTGACATTGGATTGCGCCGCGTGCAGATGCTGGCGATGCGCGAAACGCTGCAGACGGCTTTGACGGTGGCCCGGGAGAGCACGTCGAGTGCGCTTGATGCCAAACATCGTCTTGAGCTCGACTACGGACGCATGCTGGCGTCGCGCGAGTCGATCGAAAACGGTATTGCGAGACTCGACGACAGCCTTGCCAGCATGACCGAGCGCCTTCGCGAACTTGATGAGGCGGTTGCAACGGCCGAGGACCCGGATTCACGTTTCGGTCCCGAGCTCGAGCAGCTGGCCGTGTCGCGTACCCAGGCCGAACAGGATCTGAAAGCGCTGCGCGAAAAGAGTAGCGAAATCGAACAGACCCTCGCGAGTAACGAGCAGCGCCGCCAGGTCCTTGATCGTGAAGCAGGCGTGCTGCGCGAAAAGCTCCAGAACCGACAGGTTGCGCGCCAGGAAATTGTTGTTCGGCGCCAGACCGTTCAGGAGCAGATTGAAGGACTTGGCGCTGACCCCGAGGCGGTTCTGCAAAGTCTCCCCGAAGAGGCCGATGAGGACACATGGGAAGATCGGCTGAGCGAGTTGAGCCGCAAGATCGATCGCATCGGTCCGGTGAACCTCGTCGCGATCGAAGAATTTGAAGAACAGAAGGACCGCAAGGAGCTCCTCGATACCCAGAGCGAGGATCTGTACAAGGCGCTTGAGATGCTCGAAGGCGTCATGGGCAAGATCGACCAGGAGACGCGTCAGCGGTTCATGGACACCTATGATGCCCTGAACGCCAATTTCCAGGATTTCTTTCCGAAACTGTTCGGTGGCGGTTCTGCAGAATTACGCCTTACAGATGACGACGTTCTGACGGCAGGTGTCACAGTCATGGCGCGGCCGCCCGGCAAGCGCAACACCACGATTGCGCTGCTCTCGGGCGGTGAAAAAGCGATGACCGCCGTGTCACTGTTGTTTTCATTGTTTCGTCTCAATCCGGCGCCATTTTGCCTGCTCGATGAGGTGGACGCGCCTCTCGACGACGCCAACGTTGAACGGTACTGTACGTTGCTGAAGGGTCTGGCCGACCACACGCAACTGATTTTCATCACGCATAACAAGATTACGATGGAAATCGCGGACGCGTTGCTCGGTGTGACCATGGGTGAACCCGGGGTGTCGCGACTCGTGTCGGTGGATGTTGATGAAGCCATGGCACTTGCGGCGCAGTAATCCACAGCTTCGATAGCTTCGGCATCGACGCTACTGCCTAATCAGGAAACCATGTCCTTACAGACGGCTCTAATGATTTGTGGTGTCGTTGTGCTGGCGCTGATCTCATGGTTCTCGTTTGAGAAGCATCGCCTCCAGCGTATTAACGAACGCGCGCGCAGCCTTCACGGCGCCGGCGTCGACGAAGGCTACGAACTGTCGGGAGACGAAGTTGACCCGGTCAGTGGCGAGCCCATGGGAAGGTACGAGGACGGAAGGCCCGGTGGTCGCGGGCTCGGTTCCGTGCTGCGTCGTCACGACGAAAACGTAAAAACCATCGCTTCCGACAACGTCGGGTCTGAACTGCGTGATCCGGATTCCCCCGTGATGGACTCCCTGCTTGATGCCGACGTCAAGCTTGACGCGTCCGAAGTCGAGGCTGACGTGACGCCCTCGCTGTATGCCACCACGGATTCTGACCACGCGCCGTTGAGCGTCGGTGAAGACGCCGTCGCCGAGACGAGTGCGCCTGACGTCGACGCAACGTCATCCGGGGACGAGGCTGCAGTTGCCGATAGTGATCCTGTCGACAAGCCTTCATCCAAAGACCAGCCCTCGATCAAATCCCAGTATCAGGATTTTCAGAAGCAGCAGGGCAAGGAAATCACCGAGTCAGGCGACATGAGCGCCACCATGCAGTCCGAGCTTGACGACGCTGAGCAGATTACACAGCAGCGGATCACACCGGCGTTTCGAATGGAGGAAGTCGATACCGAAAACGAAATCGACTTCATCGGTCATCTGCTGGACTTCCCGAAGCCAATCGGACGTGACCGGGCGCTGTCGCTGTATCGGCAGGTCGAGTATCTGCTCGACAAGCCTCGCCGCATTATCGGGCTGTCCCATCCGCACCGCACCTGGGTTGATCTCGAAGAGGAGCCTGAAACCGGGCAGTACACCGAACTTGTTC
>CALHMG010000344.1 GCA_938034705.1 uncultured Gammaproteobacteria bacterium | reverse complement strand
TTGCTGACCGCCAGACAATTCTCGAGGATAGTAATTCTCGCGACCCGTGAGACTGACAAGATCGATCATCTCCATCGCACGCGCCACACTGTCGGCAGTTTTCATGCCCTTGATCTGCAGCGGAAACGCAATGTTCTCCAGCACTGTCTTGTGCGGGAGCAAACCAAAACTTTGAAAGACCATACCCATCTTGTTGCGGCGCAACTCAATCAGCTGCTTGTTGTTCATCGCAAGCAAGTCTTCACCGTCGATGTAGATGTTGCCGGCCGTCGGTTCGGTCAAGCGGGAGACGCAGCGGAGCAAGGTTGATTTTCCGGACCCGGAAAGCCCCATCAGTATGAGTAGCTCACCCTTGTGAATCTCGAACGACGCGTTGTTGACCCCAACAACACATCCAGCCTCCATGAACGCCTGGGCATCAACTACACCGTTAGCTTCTTTCAGCAGTCGGTCGGCGTTCTTTCCAAATATCTTGTAAACCGACTCACATTGGATGACCGGGGAGTCGTTAGACGTGGATTGATTAGTTGAGGACATTGCGTATCACGTTATAAAAGAGGAGTTATCGGGTACGTTCTACTCATCGCAATCGCGTCCCGATGGTCAGTGTCGCGCGAAACGACGAACCAAACAAAGAAAATCCTTCCCGGTAACCCGGGAAGGAATCTTAGCGTGGCATCGTCGCGATTGTGAAACCGAGGCCGCGCGAACGGTCTGACCGTCAGTCTTTCAGATCAGTTGCCGGCACCAAGGACCGATTCAGTCCAGGGCTTCCAGACCTTTTCGTTGTCCGCCAGCCACTTTTTGCCTGCATCGGCATGTGTCATGCCGTCGACGTCAACCAGAGCCGCCATCTGACCGATCTGTGGCGTCGTGAAACTGAGCTTGGAGAAAGCCGCGTACGCTTTTGGATGCGTCTTGGGGAACTTGTAATGCGCGCCTTTCTTGAGCCAGCCCGGAGGTGATCCACAGCCTGTAGTTTCAAGTGTGCCGCCGTCGGCGAGACGACAGCCGTCGAAGTAAGGCGGGAACTCGATAAACGTAAAGCCCGAAGCGTCGGTGAAGTTAGGTGACCAGTTAAAGATGATCGTACCGCGACCTTCTTTTTCAGCAGCCTTAAGCTCAGCCCACAGCGCATCGGCTGCACCAGCGAACTTCACTACCCACTTGTCATCAAGACCGAGGCCCTTGAGTCGGTTTGGCATGACATCGCCGTGCCAGCTTTGTGGACCTTCAAGCCAACGTCCCTTGCCACCCGAGTCAGGTGTTGCAAAGGCTTTGGCGCAATCCTTGAGCGCTTCCCACTTTGGAAGACCCGGACACAGATTCTTTTCAATGACCCAGTTAGGCACGCCCATTTCTTCGAACGTTGCCGCTTCGTGGGTGCCGGCGTCAATAAGGCCGCCCTTTTCCATGGCGTTGTAGTAGGCGTTCTGCATCGTCGACTGCCACACCTCGTGGACGAGGTGGATGTCGCCGGCACGAACTGCTTCGAAGCTTGCCTGGTTGTCGACAGGTACGTACTCGACCTTGTGACCCATGCTCTCGAACATTCCACCGATGACGTGAGCCATCACCAACTGGCTGGACCAGTTCTTCATTGGGATCTTGATCGGATCGGCGGCTTGAGATGCGCCAGCAACCGACATCAGCGCTGCGAACGCCACAGGTACCACCGCTTTTTTGAATTTGCCGTGTAGATTCATATGGAAATTTCCTCTGATGACTTGATCTCGTTGTTACCACTGGATCAAATTGCTTTCTGGGACTCAGACTTCGGCACGTCATATTTACTCAGTGCTGCTCTTCACACTACGGCCGTCAAAGCTTCGCTTCAATAGCGCGTGTCGCGAATAGCATCGTGGCCCGCGCCCGCCAGTTTGCTGGCGAAGCGCG
The DNA here is from genome assembly GCA_938034705.1 of uncultured Gammaproteobacteria bacterium. Lineage (GTDB taxonomy): Bacteria > Pseudomonadota > Gammaproteobacteria > Arenicellales > CALHMG01 > CALHMG01. The sequence goes on along the minus strand of CALHMG010000344.1, from coordinate 1,555 downwards.
TTAAATCGGGCTATCGGTTTGCCCAACTCGCCAGTTCTGTACCATTGCACCAAAGCTGTCTAACGAATGTACAGAATTGGTTAGCCGCAACGGGATTGCGCTGATTTCATGGCGGATCTACGACTTAGCGCCGCGAGTGATTCGCTTCAAGAGTTACGTCAACCGGGGATGAAAAGGGAAATGGAGGCCTTTCCAAATCTCGAAACCGTCGCCTGCCGTTTACGCACTGACGAAAAATAGACGAATCGATCCGGTCTCAATTTGGTGATGTTTTTTGATTACCGCGAGCTCAAGTCCTATCGTTGTGCACCAACAACGGTTGTGGTGCCCCCAATGAGTCAGTGCACCTTACTCACATGGTACACGCTCGGACATTCCGCCAACGACTGGCCGATATTCTGTCTGTGATTGATCGTATCGACGGTGATGACTGCAATGCATCGTTCGCCAGCGGACACGGGTTTGCTGTGTACGATATTCGGCGTCGGTGCGGCATTCGCTTACCTGCCCGTGCGTTTTTCGAGGAGCCCACCGAGTTGGGTTGCCGCAATGGCTACTCGGATTACGCTTAAGTCGGTTACCGCATTATCGATCCGACCGTCAGCGTTTGCGCGTCGGCATCGAGTGTTGCGACAGACCCTAGCGGCAGCGCGCACTGGTCTGTTTCGCCATTCCTGTCGGTCAGGTCGTGACCCGCGTACAACCCACCAAGCACAGGAATGTTGAGGTCGCGAAGTCGATCGTTCAGCACGTCAACAGCGGTCCAGCCGCGGTCGATGTGATTTCGCGCGCTTTCAAATGACCCAAGCGCGACACCGACGATTCCATCAAGCGCACCTGAACGAATCAGCTGGGTGAGGTAGCGATCGATGGTCCCGAGACCCGAACGGTGATACTCAAGAAACAGTATTGCCCCACCCATGGACGGAAAGCGCACGCCAACCGAGTTGGCCACCTGTTGCAGATTTCCGCCAACAATCCGACCCTGTGCGATGCCCGGGAAATGAACAGACGCGGATACGGCCTGAGCGTCCCGGGTCAGCGTGATCGGGTCCGTACTCGTCAACAGATGTTTTACGGATGACTGCACCGTGTGCCCGAAAAGGCAACCGTGTATGCCACCAAGCCGGCACTGATCAAACAGCGCAAGATGCAGACTCGTGATATCACTGAACCCAACCAGCGGTTTCGGGTCAGCGCGAACAGCCGCAAAGTCCAGGTCGTCTGCAATTCGATACGCGCCGGCGCCGCCGCGTGTCGCAATCACAGCTCGGACATCGGGGTTTCTGAACGCGTTATTGAGATCTTCCAGTCGTTCGGCATCGCGGCCTGCCATGTAACCAAACCGGTCAAGCACGTGATCACCTGTGTCACACCGAAAGCCCCAGCTCTCAATGGCTTTGATGCAGTGCTCGAGACCGACTGTATCTGGAAAGCTTGCAGGCGATACCAGACGAACAAGATCGCCGCGGTTGAGAACAGGTGGGCGAAGCAGGTCCATCTTGATAGCTTGAATCCAGTGTCGTTTTTTAACGGGCTATCCGCTTGGTTCATT
>CALHMG010000343.1 GCA_938034705.1 uncultured Gammaproteobacteria bacterium | reverse complement strand
CGTGCAGCACCCAGGTCGGCGCCCCTGACGGGTCTTCCGGGCCTTCAATGATCTCGAGGTCAGGCCTTAGTGCAATCATGGCGCCCTGAGCCTGGTTCACAGCAGTCGACCGAGCCACTGGCGAGTGGTTGCCCACGGACGGCGCGTGACATAGGCGAGCAGCGAAGTCCGTTCACCCTTAACCCGGGCGGTGCCGGATAATCCGATTCGCGGGACCTGGTCTTCGTTATTCAGTCGTGCGTCGATTCGGTAGGCCAGGGTGCCGTCAACCGTGGCTTCGGCCTGCAGTCCGACAAGCTCGACCTCGGCCTCAAGGGAGGTGCCCGGATCGATGTCGAGGTTGACGATGACGGTGTCACCTTTATCGATGTTGGTGAAAGCGCCCGTTGGTATCCAGATGCGAGCGAGCACGTCGTTCGTATCGGCAATAGACATGATGCGTTCGCCGGTTTGCACCGGACGTCGTGCCCAGATATCCGCGTCGTCGAGCAGCACCATGCCTGTTGCCGGTGCCTTGACGACCGCTCGCGCGGCGGCCTCGCGTGCGTACTTCAGTTCGATTTCCGCTTGCTCAACGCGCAAAGCGGCGAGATCTGCCTCTACCGCGGCGCCTCGGTCCGTCAGCGCGATCTGCCGGGCCTTTTCTCGATCTGCGATGGCAACCAGAAGATGTTTTTCTGCGAGCTCCAGGTCGGCGCGAAGATTGCGGTCAATGTAGGTCAGAACTTCCTGTCCCTGTTCAACCTTCTGGTAGGGCAGGACCTTGAGTTCATCAACGACGCCGTCAATAGGAGCGGCGACAATCACGGGATCGGCTGCGACGATTTCAGTCTTGCCTGTCGACGTGCTTGGCACTTCAAGCAAAGCAGCGGCCGTGATCGTGAACGCGAGAAAACCGGCCGCGAAAAGCCACGGACCTATCCTGCGGCGGTTCTTTTTTACCTCGGTACCACCCGTGAGCCAGTGCCATTGCCAGCTGACACCGTCAGCGATGTTGGTTAACGCGAGCGTTTCGCGGTCATCAAAGGGAATTTCACGGGTCAGCAGCATCCCCGAGTCACCGGACTGTTGCTCAAACGGCGCAAGCAGCCCGTGGTTCGGCAGGTATTTGGTCCACAGGCCGCGCGCTTTTTCCGGAAGCGTGTTCGCGTCGAGCACGGTAGTTCCGGACTTGAATTCAGATCTCAGGATTTTGATCAGTTGTCGCAGCTCGCGAACAACCACCGCTTTTGGGTCGATCGTGGATGCGCCGGAGACCGCCTTGAGTCGCAGCTTGCCGCGGTGGGTTTCCCAGACAACCGCCTGAAAGAAGGGCACCGCCTGGTGCGTGTCATTGGCGGCGAGAAATGACAGTGACTTCAGGTCTTTTGACTGTCGAATTTTGGCCAGAACGCCAAGCAACGCCTCGCCGGCATCTGGCATCGGTGTGATGGCAGACGTGGGCGTGGCAACCGGTGCCGGATTAGGCTTGGGCGAACTCATCCGTTGAGCGCAATTTCGCGCGGCAAGCGCGCGGTCTCCTGATCTTGTGGGTGCAGTCTTTGGCGAGTCCTTATATAAAGACTCTGACTGTTCTATAGACCAAAAGACGCGTGTCAGGCGGCGGGGAGTTTTTCCCGGATCTCGCGAGGGCCGTCAGGCGCAGGATGGGGGCCTGTTCCGTGATCGTCTGGATCCGGGGATGCTGAACTTGTGACTATCTCCCGGTAGAGGTCGCGTTTTCCTCGATCTCGCGGGTGACGGGTTTCAGCGCAGCCTGGGACTCGGCATAGACCTGCTCATCACCAAAATTCGCGTCCAGAATTTCCGGATCAATCACGGTAGCGCGGTGCATCTTGCGTACGTGCTCAGTGTCGTTCCAGCCGCGGCCCCGATGCATCGTGGCGCGGTTATCCCACATGACCATTTCACCCTCGCGCCACTGGTGCGTGTAGACGAATTCATCCCGTGTGCACCACTCGGTCAGTTCGGCAAGAAGCGCCTGAGCGGAATCGTCGTCCATGCCTTCGATAGCTTTGGCGTGGGATGCGATGTAGATGGACTTCTCGCCGTTAACCGGATTGGTGCGAACGAGCGGTCGTCTCTGATCAGGGGTCAGATTCTGAATGTGGGGTGAGTTGATACCCGGCGCAATCTTGTTGCGTGAGTGATTGAAGTCATGAATCGCCCACAGATTCTCGATCAGCTCTTTGCGGTCTTCGGGCAGCTGCTGCCACGCGACCCGGGTGCTGACGTATTCGGTTTCGCCACCCGAAGGTGGAACGACTTCGGCGTAGAGCAGTGAAGCCAGTGCGGTACGCGGTTTGAACGTTGAGTCCGTGTGCCACAGCGAGTTGGCCTTGTGTCCCAGCATCGTCTTGTTGGTGGGTGGAACGATTTTGCCGTCCGAGTCCACGTTTGAGATGTACGCGATGCGTTTGCCTACCTCATCTTCCGACAGTCGACTGAACGCGATTTCCAGTTCACCGAATCGCTCGGCAAAGCGTACCTGGGTTTCCCGCGTCATCGGCTGATCGGGAAATACCACCACCGAATAGCGCTCAAACGCCGTCAGTATCTGAGCAAAGTCGGCGTCACTGACGCCATCGGTGATGCTGAATCCGGTGACGCGCGCACCGAAGTGAGGGTGACAGGGTTCAACATGCACGGATGACATAGTGATACTCGCTTATTTGTTGATCATGAGGTCCGGAAGCCACGTAATCGTCTGTGGCCAGATCAGAAACACAGCCAGCGTGAGCAGATCGGCAATAAAGAACGGCCCGATGCCACGGAACACCGCCGACAGTGGAATATCCGGACGCACGCCGGCCACGACATAACAGTTCAGGCCAATGGGCGGCGTTATCAGACAGACCTCGCACATTTTGACGACGATGATGCCGAACCAGATGGAGTCGTAGCCGAGGTTGTGGATTTCGTTGAGTTCCATCACCGCCGGGTAGACCACTGGCAGCGTCAGCAACAGCATGCCGATCGCATCCATGAACATGCCGAGGATGACGTAGAACAGCAGAATCAGCAGGATGATGACAACCGGTGGCAGCGGCAGCGCCACGACAGTCTCGGCAAACAGTTCGGGCAAGCCCGTGAAACCGAGAAAGCGAACAAAAATGATGACACCCCAGATCAGGGAGAAAATCATTACCGTCAGTTTGGCGGTTTCCATCAGCGCTTCTTTGAGCGTGCCGAAAGTCATGCCCCTGATCATGGCCATCAGGAAGACGAAGAACGCACCCAGGGCACCCGCTTCGGTGGGCGTTGCCCAGCCGTAGAACATCGATAGAAAGATGACGGCGATGACAAAAATGATCGGGAAGGTGCCTGGTGTCGACTTGATGCGCTCGGACCAGGTGAAGCCGGTAATTGCGCGACCAAGATCGGGGTTCAGCTTCGCCCGCACGACAATGATGCCCATATAAATGAGGGCGGAGATCACACCGGGAACAAAACCGGCGACCAGCAGCCGGCCAACCGATTCTTCAACAATGATCGCGTAGATGACCAGAATCGCGCTCGGTGGTATCAGTGAGGCCAGCGTACCGCCGGCCGCGACCACGCCGGCTGCAAGACTCTTGTCGTAGCCGTACTTGAGCATCTCGGGTATGGCGACACGACTGAACACAGCCGCCGTTGCCGTACTGGCGCCGGAAACCGCAGCAAAGCCCGCGGTCGCAAGAACGGTCGCGACGGCGAGTCCACCCGGGACCCAGCCAATCCACTTGCGCGCCGCATCGAACAGCGATTTTGTAAAGCCGGCGTGGTAGGCGAGAAAACCGATAAGAATGAACATCGGTATCACGGACAGCGAATAAATCGAGCCCTTCTGGTGCGGGATCATGCCGATGTTGTTGGCACCCGGTCCCCAGCCAATCATCGACACAACGCCAAAGAATCCGACGATGGCACACGCGTAGACAACGCGTACCCCGAGAAAGACCAGCACCATAAGAAGGGCGGTGCCGACGTAGCCTATTGTAATGTCGTCCATCAGTTTGCTCCCTCTGACCGTGCATCGTCGCCGAGGGCGCCTTCGATTTCCTGCTGGGCGATCTCTTCAAACTTTTCGATAATCGGAATTGCGACGGGTTCAGCGTCGGGGTCTTTGATCAGTCGCAGGTAAGCGAACAGTTGAATAATCAGTCGCAGGTTCAGGACAAAAAACGCAATCGGAATCACCAGCTTTGCCGGCCAGATCGGGAGGTCCCGGTCGATTGTGCTGTCGCCAAGCTGGAACGCACGCATAAAGAAATCCCAGCCGAACACCATCAGCCAGAAAATAATCACCAGCGCTGCAAGGACGCCGAGAAATTCTGCGATCCACAGGCTGCGGCCGCTGAGTCTGCGGACCACCAGTTCCATCCGGATATGTCCACCAAGTCGTTGACAGTAAGCAATCGCGAGAAACGCGAATGACACCATCACGATTTCGATGATGTCGATAAAGCCCCACAGCGGGTAGCTGAAAACCTTGCGTGACACGACCTGGGCGGTGGCAAAGCACATGATGAACATAATGACGATGGCCGCGATGCTGGTCAGAAAGTCTTCGAGGCGACTGACTATCGCGTCGGCCTTGCGTAAGAGCGGCGCGTCTTGGGTGGAGTCGGACATGGTGGGTTTTTACTTTTGTTAAACAGGTTTCGTTATACCAAAAAAAACCGGATGCACGTTGAACCATGCATCCGGCCTTTTCATCGTGTGGCTCTGGGCGTTAGTGACTCAAACACCCGAAGCAACAGAAGTCAGGTCAAGCCGAGTGAAACTCGCCTTATCCGCCTGTTGCTGCCCTGGTGATGGTGTCAAGAAGCTCCTGGGCAGGAAACTTGTCCTTGTTCTTGGCTACCCAGTCATCCCAGACCGGCTTGCCGCCGACCTTACGGAATTCCGCAAGCTGCTCGTCAGTGAAAGTCACTGCGGTCATCTTCTTGTGGAACATCGGGATGTTCTTGTCGTCGGCAACCTTGTACGCCGCTTTCAGTGCGTCATAGGCAGCAGGCTTCGCGTCCATGATCAGCTTCTGATACTGCTCGGGGATGCTGTTCCACGCGTCCAGACTGACCACGGTCGGGCAGTCGTTAGTAGCTGGAGACATGTTCGTTGTGAACCAGTCAGCAACTTCGTCGATTTTGTAGGCGACGTGTGCGTAAGAGAACGGGAAGGATGCAGCAGAAACCATGCCGCGATCGATCGCCTGATAAACCTCAGTCGCGGTCACGGTGTTTTTGCGAGCGCCGAGTTTTTCCATCGCATCACCGAGGCCGCCGAGCGCACGAACGCTCATGCCTTCGAAGTCAGCGAAGCTTGTAGGTGGTTTTCCCTTGCCGAGGAATTCGTACTGGGGCAGCAGGGAAGACATCAGAATCTTGACGTTCCACTTGTCCTGCATTTCCTTGATCACAGCCGGATGTGCATAGGCGGCTTCGTGCGCACGCATGGTCGCATCGGCGTCCTTGATGGGCAGGAACGGCAGGTTGTTGACCGTCAGCGCCTCGTTCTTGGCGTTGTGGTAGCTGGCACAGATCTGTGCCATTTCAAAAGCACCGGCCTTGAGGTTGTCGAGGTTTTCTTTCTTACCGCCGAGCTGATCGCCGTAGAACACCTTGATCTTGAACTTGCCGCCGGTTTCTTTTTCGACGTGGTCGGCGATGTGATGAACGCCCGCCGTAAAGGCACGCTTTTTGCCCCAGACGTTGTATTTCCACGTGACCTTCGGTCCGTCGACTTCCGCCTGGGCTGCCGTCGCACCAAACATCGCAACTAGCAGGGCGGCACCACTGACAACAGCGGTCCCGATTTTGACAGTACGCATACTGTGATCTCCTCTGATAAAACTCTTGGGTTCTGCCCGGTTGCACGAGGCGTCCCGGGTCTTGGATCCACTTTACCGACTGGTCTGGCCTCAGGCAATTGATTACGCTCCCGGGAGGCGGAATCGTCGGCAGTGCAGGAACTGATGAACACGTTAAGCATCGGCTGAATCGTTACACTGCGAGCCGAGCACGGTGGCGATACGCGAAGCGCGTCCGGGATTTCATATTGTGATGCGAAGAGCAGGACTCAACACGGCAGCCATCGTCGTGATCGTTGCAACCGCTCTGAACATTTTTGCGCGCGGTTTTGGCGAGACTTTCACCGTGTTTCTGCTGCCGCTTCAGGAAGAGTTCGGCTGGTTGCGCGCCCGGCTGACGAGTATCTACTCACTGCATATGTTCACTATCGGTGTGTGTTCACCGATCGCCGGAATGATCTTCGATCGATTCGGACCGCGGGTGGCTTACGGGTGTGGCGTGCTGTCTATCGGAGTCGGTGCGATCGGCGCGAGTCTTGCCACCGGCGTCTGGCAGTTTTACCTCTGGTTTGGACTGGTCGCGGGCTTTGGCGGCGCCGCGGTTGGCATCGTCTGCGCCGCAGCGCTGGTTCGAAGATGGGTCGATCAACGTCTCGGCACGGCGATGGGCATTGCCTATGCCGGTCTTGGGCTCGGCATCATGCTGCTGGTGCCGACGGCGCAGTTACTGATCGAACAGTTTGGGTGGCGTAACGCGTATCGTTATATCGGGACGTTCGTTCTGCTGATGCTGCCTCTCGTTCTGATTCTGCCGTGGGGTCGATATCGAGCCGGCGATCCCGAGATCATGGCTAACGCACCCGTGCCGGCTACCGGCAGCAGCGGCCTTGGCAGGCTGTTTCGAGCGATGCGTGAAGTTTCGTTCTGGGGGATGTTCAACGTCTATTTCTTCACGTCTCTGTGCGTCTACGTCACGAACGTGCAGGTCGTGGTGTTTCTGGTCGAGAAAGGTTTCGACCCACTGTTCGCGGCCAGTGCCTTCGGTATTGCCGGGATGTTGTCGATCGTCGGCGTCATCAGTTCGGGTGCACTGACTGACCGCATCGGCTACCTCGGTGCTGCGCTCATAACCTATGCGTTCACAATCGGCGGCATCGGAGCGCTCATCCTGGTCAATGCCTATCCCGTTGTCGCAGTGGTCGTGCTGTACGTACTGGCACTCGGTATGTTTCAGGGCTCACGCGGACCCATAGTTTCGACAATTGCCTCGAAGGTTTACGGTGGCATTGGTTACGGTGCAATTTTTGGTGCAATCAATCTCGGTATGGGAATTGGCGCTTCGGTCGGGTCGTGGATTTCCGGGTTGCTGTTCGACGTCACTGGTGGGTATACCTCAGGTTTTATCTGCGGGATGGTGTTCGGCCTCATCGCCCTGGGCCAGTTTGTTTTCATACCCGCTCTGCGTCGGGGGTCGGTTGAACGCACGAAGCCGCTGTAGCGCGAGAGGGCGTGCCGCGCGCAGACATGACATACACCGCGGCGCAATTGTTTTTCAGGAGCATTCGTACTTATGGATTTCAGGCTAAGTGAAGATCATGCCGATATCGTCGAAGCCGTATCTCGCGTGGTGTCGCAGTTCGGTGATGACTACTGGCTTGAACGCGATACGCAAGGCGGGTACCCCCGGGAGTTTCAGCAGGCGATGGCCGAAGGTGGCTGGCTCGGGATTACGATGCCCGAATCCGCCGGTGGC
>CALHMG010000342.1 GCA_938034705.1 uncultured Gammaproteobacteria bacterium | reverse complement strand
TTCAGCCCCGGAACAACCTGCTCAGGGACGATAGCGTCGCCCGATTGAGGGTGTCAAGAAAGCTGCCGCCATAGCGCCGGACTCGCTGTTAAACTCTGTCTCCAACCCTGCAGGCACTGACTGTGTCAGACGTCTGCCTCGACACCAGCCGCGGTGCCCAGTGACCGGGCTGCCTCAGGAGCCATCGTTTTGGCCTAACTCGGGAGTCAACATGAGCGCAAGTGTAACGATGTATCACAACCCAAGGTGTTCAAAGTCTCGCCAGACGCTGGCGTTGCTGGAAGAGCACGGCGTCACACCGGACATTGTCGAATACCTCAAGCATCCCTTGAGTGCACACGAACTACGCAATCTGATCGATCAACTCGGCGTGGATGTCCGCGAAGCCATGCGCAGGGGCGAAACGCCCTGGGCCGAAAATGAACTCGATGACGCCGATGATTCCACGCTGTTGGAGGTCATGGCGCAACATCCCATTCTCATGCAGCGTCCAATCGTCGTCGCCGGGGACCGCGCTGCCATCGGGCGCCCTCCGGAGGCCGTTCTGGAAATCCTCAAGTGATCGCGCTTCGGCGGATTCACCTGACGTGTTCAACCGGCGCGGTCGCCGGCGGACCGGATAAGCGGACACGGTTCTGATGCTGCACGAAAAGCGCGCAACCTGCCTGATCATCTACTACAGCCGACACGGCAACGTGGCCCAGATGGCGCGCTTGATTGCTCGCGGCGTCGAATCGGTCGACGGTGCAACAGCGATGGTACGACGCGTCGAGAGTCTTACCGAATCGTCAGCCCACGCCACCTCTCATGACACAGCTGCGCAGGATGCGGTCGTGACGCTCGACGAACTGGCGAACTGTGATGCGCTGGCCCTCGGCAGCCCAACGCGATTCGGGAACATGGCCGCGCCGATGAAGGCGTTTGTTGATTCGACAGTCTCCCAATGGCTTTCCGGAGCCCTGACGAACAAGCCTGCGGCTGTCTTCACGTCGACCGGATCAATGCACGGGGGTCAGGAAACGACGCTGCTTACGATGATGCTGCCGCTGCTGCATCACGGCATGATCCTGATGGGGCTGCCGTACTCCGTGCCCGAACTGAGCCATACGAAGTCGGGCGGCACACCCTACGGTCCAAGCCACCTCGCCGGCAGTGACTCAAAACGGGCAATAGACAACGATGAGCGCGCACTGTGTCTTGCCCAGGGCAAAAGGCTCGCCGAAATAGCGATCCAGCTGAAATAGTCTGCGCTTACGGTCGCGCTCAGGAACTCGTGGGTTTTACAACATCTCGCACCAGCGGCAACGTCACCCGCCGCTGGGCCGCGAGGCTGGCGCGATCGAGCTGATCCAGCAACGCGAACAGCGCGTGAGTATCCCGAGGCGTATGGCGCAGCATGTATTCAACGGCCTCGTCGGAGATAGTGAGCCCGCGCGCGGCGGCTCTGAGTTTTAACGCTTCGGACTTCTGTGAATCTTCCAGCGGCTTGAGTTCATGCCCCGGTACCGCACCGAGTCGACTCACCAGATCCGCGAGCGAGACGTCAAGAAACCGCACCGAAGTCGCCGTCGTGTACAGAATCTGCAGCGCGGATGCATGATTGATGTGCTCGGCGAGCGAGAACAGACGTCCCTGAAGATCACGATTACCCGCCAGACTCTCGAGATCATCAACACAGACCAGGGCCTCCATTGGGAGATCCTGCAGCAGGCTCAAGGCGAGTTCAGGACTGCGCATCGGTACGTAAAGTGCAGGCTTCCCGAGCTTGCGCGCGAGTCGACACGCGGCCCAGGCAAGGTGGGTTTTGCCGGTGCCGCTGGCGCCCTGAAGAAGCACTGAAGCATTCTCTTGCGACCGCGCCAGCGCGGTTACCGCCGCCACCGCTGGCGCGTTGTCGGGGGCGTGAAAGTTGTCAAAACTTGCACTGTCCGAAAGACCAACCGGCAGCGTCAGCTGACTAGTCATGACATCGCCTCAAGCCGTAGCGGCGCCGATCGCTCAAACCGTGTTGAAGAGTCATTCACCGGACTCCCGACGCAGATCGCCGACCGCATCCGGCCCTCGGCGTATCGCCCAGATCCACAGATAGTGGGCAAGGGAGAGCGCCGTGGTCACCGCCACGCCAACGATCAGTGAGGTAGTCACCCAGGGGGCAATCGGCACCGCCCCCTGAAGCTGTATCAGAATCGCCAGAATCAACACGATCAACAAAGTCGTGTTTATCTTGCTCACGAAGCTCGGGCGCATGTACACCTCGGTGTGCAGCGTCGTGAGGATCAACCAGCCGCCGACGATAATCAGGTCCCGAAATACGATCCCGACAAACAGCCAGAGCGGAATGTCGCCCGACAGCGTGAGCATGACCATGGCGCTGATAATCAGGACCTTGTCAGCAAGCGGATCAAGCAGCGTCCCGAGGCGACTGACACAGTTAAAGCGTTTTGCGATGAACCCGTCCAGAGCATCCGAGACGCCGGCGGCCGCGGCGAGCAGCAGCGAGGCGCCATATCGCTCATCGTGGAGGAGCACTATGAGCACCGGGCACGCCATGATGCGCAGCAGTGTCAGGATGTTCGGAATGTGCGTCATAAAGCCAGCGCGTCGCGTCTTTGCAGTATTCGTGCACCGCTGCAAAGCAACAGCAGAGGTGTGAATACGATACCATACGAACCTGATCCAGCCTGCCGGGACTACACGCAACATGACCGATCGTAAGCCGCTCACCTACCGTGATGCCGGCGTAGATATTGACGCCGGAGACGCGCTCGTCAGCGCCATAAAACCCATCGCCGCACGCACCCAGCGGGCGGGATGTCTCGGTTCCCTTGGAGGCTTTGGTGGTCTCTTTCATATCGACCCGGCCAAGTACAAAGATCCCGTGCTCGTGTCAGGCACAGACGGCGTCGGCACCAAACTGCGACTCGCATTCGAACTCGGGATACACGACACCATCGGCATCGACCTTGTCGCGATGTGTGTCAATGACGTGATTGTCCAGGGCGCCGAGCCGCTGTTCTTTCTCGACTACTTTGCCACCGGCAAACTTGACGCAAAGACAGCGACCTCCGTCATCGAGGGCATCGGTCGTGGTTGCGAGCTGGCAGGTTGCGCACTGCTCGGCGGTGAGACGGCCGAGATGCCCGATTCCTATCCCCCGGGAGAGTACGATCTCGCGGGGTTCTGCGTCGGTGCGGTCGAACGCGCATCCCTCATCGACGGCTCCCGCGTCAAACCCGGAGATGCAATTATTGCGATGCCCTCTTCAGGGGTTCACAGCAACGGGTTTTCGCTGGTGCGGCGGGTGATCGAACACGCTGGAGCCAAGCTGTCCGATAAACCCTGGGACGGACCGGCGCTCGGCGAAGCCCTGCTTGCGCCTACCGAGATCTACGTGAAGCCTCTGCTCGCGCTGATGAACACGGTCGACGTCCACGCGGTCGCACACATCACCGGCGGAGGCCTGCCGGACAACGTCAAGCGCGTGCTGGCGCCCGGTCACAACGCCGTCATCGATCCGGACACATGGCAACGACCGGCAATTTTTTCGTGGCTTCAGGAAAGCGGCAATATCGAAGACCGGGAAATGTGGCGCACCTTCAACTGTGGCATCGGCATGACGGTAATCGTCGACGCCGCGGACGTCAGCGCAACCTTGAACTCCCTCGCCGCGTCAGGTGTTGATGCCTTCCAGATCGGCATCATCGAAAGCAGCGATGGTGAAGCCACCGTCACTCTGAGCTAGCTGAAACCGGGCGAACAAACGAAATAATGCAAGACCCAAATTTTTCGATCGTTGTGCTGGTCTCGGGCGGAGGCACGAACCTGCAGGCAATGATCGACGCCGTTGCAAGCGGTGAGCTGCCCGTTACGATCCAGGCCGTTATCAGCAATGTCGAGGGCGCCTACGCGCTGGAGCGTGCGGCCAGTGCCGGTATTGAGCAACGTGTGATCAACCACCGAGAGTTCCCGACTCGTGAGGCATTTGACGCCGAGCTGGCGAGCACGCTGCAACAGCTTTCGCCGGACCTGATCGTGCTGGCAGGATTCATGCGAATTCTGAGCGACAGTTTTTTTCAACAGATCAACACACCGATGATCAATATTCACCCCTCGCTCCTGCCGGCGTACCCGGGCCTTAACACCCACGCGCGCGCGATTGCGGATCGCGCCAGTCATCACGGTGCAAGCGTTCATTTCGTCACCCCTGAACTCGATGCCGGGCCGGTCATCGTGCGCGGTGCGGTGCCGGTTCACGGCGACGACACACCGGAGTCACTTCAGGCTCGCGTGCACCAGGAGGAATATCGAATCTATCCACTCGCGATTCGCTGGTTCGCCGAGAGACGGCTGTCGATCGTCGATGGCCGCGTCCTCGTCGACAACGAGATTCGGCCCGAGCAGGGTCTCGACACACCGCAACCCGACTAAACGCTGGATTGCGGCAGGACTATGTCCCGGCGAGACGGGCCATCCCGGGCGCTTTAGACGACTATCGCAAAAAAGATGGCGAAATCATGGCGCAGTGGTACGCTTGAGATTCGGCTCCCGGAGTGTGTCACCGATCACATTCTCGGCCGTTGCCTTCAAGACAACGCAAGACAACTCAACACAACCTGACCACGGCGCACCGTCAACCGTATCCCGGTGTCATGACGCTGGGTATGCAACCAGACGGATTAAGTTATCAACATCATGACCCGCTCGACGTTTAAAGCTCGCGCCACGCCACGCTCGACGTTTAAAGCTCGCGCCACGCAACGTGCGCTCGCCAGAGTGTTGCTCGCCCTCGGGCTTGCCGGCACGGCGCTGATGACGCCGGCGATTGCTGATGACGGCCTGCCGAGCCGGCTGACGGCCGAATATGAAGTCATCCGCGGCGCGATCAATCTTGGGACGATCAAGAAAACCCTGAAACGCGATGGCGACATCTACCGGGTATCGTCGACTGTCGAACCCAATCCGTTAATCAAGATGATCGCCGGCGGGGAAGCCAACGAGGAAGCGGTATTCCAGGTGACCGCAAACGGATTGCGCTCAGTCTTCTACACCGAGTCCCGTACCGGCAAGCCGTCGCATTCGGTCAACTTTGACTGGACCAGACGCACTTTGACGTTTGAGGCGGACGGCAAGATCACGCGCACGATCAACGTGCCCAATATCGACACCGTAGACCTCAGCAGCCTGCCGTTTTACCTGATGCTCAAACCGCTGAAGGAGCTCGCCGGAACCAGTATCGGTATCGTCAACAGCAAACACGTGGGCGAATATACGTTTCTGAAGCCGATTGCGGAGACAATCGAAACGGATGACGGGCCGGTTGATACCTGGCGCATAGAAAAGACGCGCAACGATTCGGCGACCCGTTCGATCAAGGTCTGGGTGGATCCGAATCGCGGCAATCTCCCCGTTCGGATTCAGCAGCTCAAAGACGACACCACAACCACGTTCAATCTGAAGACGACTGCCGGAATGTAATCGCGGCAGTCGCGTATCGCCGAATGTCAGGCAGTCGGCACCAGGTCCTTGCTGGACTTTTCGCTCTCATACTCAAAGTGCAGTTCGTTATCACGAACGCTGATCTTGAGCAGGCCACCCTCTGACAACGCGCCAAAAAGCAGTTCATTGGCGATCGGCCGTTTGATCTTGTCTTCTATCAGGCGTGCCATGGGTCGCGCGCCCATCGACTTGTCGTATCCATGTTCCGACAGCCACTGGCGTGCGTCTTCGTCGACATCGACGGTGACGTTCTGGGCCTCAAGCTGCGCCTCGAGTTTGATGATGAACTTGTCAACGACGTAAGCAATCGTTCGGTCATCCAGTGGCGCAAAACGAATAATGGCGTCGAGCCGGTTGCGGAATTCCGGCGTGAACAGTTTTTTGACGGCTTCCATATCGTCCGTCGAGTTGTCCTGCTCGGTGAATCCCATGGACGCTCGCGATGCCGCCTGGGCGCCCGCGTTGGTGGTCATCACCATGATGACGTTGCGGAAATCTGACTTGCGACCGTTGTTGTCGGTCAACGTCCCGTAATCCATCACCTGGAGCAGCAGGTTAAATACGTCCGGGTGCGCTTTTTCGATTTCGTCAAACAGCAGCACGCAATGCGGGTTTTTGTTTATCGCATCGGTAAGCAGGCCACCCTGATCGTATCCGACGTACCCCGGAGGCGCGCCAATGAGACGGGAGACGGTATGTCGCTCCATGTACTCCGACATATCGAAGCGCACGAGCTCGATACCCATGGTGTTCGCAAGCTGCTGGGTCACTTCGGTCTTGCCGACGCCGGTCGGGCCGGAGAACAGGAAAGAACCGATGGGTTTTTCAGGCTCACGCAGGCCCGAGCGCGAGAGCTTGATCGCGCTGGAAAGGGCTTCGATCGCATCGTCCTGTCCGAACACGACGAGCTTCAGATCACGATCGAGCGTCTTGAGCGCTTCCTTGTCGTCGGTCGAGACGGTCTTGGCCGGAATTCGTGCCATCTTGGCAACGATTTCTTCGATCTCGTGAACGCCGATTGTCTTCTTTCGTTTGTTGGCGGGCTGCAGACGCATCCGCGCACCGGCCTCGTCGATGACGTCGATGGCCTTGTCAGGGAGCTGCCGGTCGTTGATGTAACGTGATGACAGCTCCACCGCGGTACGCAAAGCGGGCAACGTGTAGCGAACGTCGTGATGCTCCTCAAACCGAGACTTCAGGCCTTTGAGAATGTCGACGGTTTCTTCTTCGGTCGGCTCCGGTACATCAATTTTCTGAAAGCGACGCGCGAGAGCACGGTCCTTTTCAAAGATGCCGCGGTATTCCTGATAGGTCGTCGAACCGATGCACTTCACCTGCCCGTTTGCCAGCATCGGCTTGAGCAGATTCGACGCATCCATGGCACCGCCCGATGCGGCGCCGGCACCAATAATCGTGTGTATTTCGTCAATGAACAGCACGCCGCCGTCGATGGTGCTGAGTTCCTTGAGCACGGCCTTCAGGCGTTGCTCGAAGTCACCACGGTACTTCGTGCCGGCCAGCAACGCGCCCATGTCGAGCGCATAGATGGTGCAGTCGAGCAGCAGCTCCGGCACTTCGGCATCGACGATGCGCTTGGCCAGGCCTTCGGCCAGGGCGGTCTTGCCGACACCGGCCTCGCCAACGTACAGCGGGTTGTTCTTGCGGCGCCTGCAGAGAATCTGGATGGTGCGCTCGATTTCATTCTTGCGGCCAATCAGGGGATCAATCTTGCCCTCGGAGGCAAGCTCATTGAGATTTTGCGCGAAGGCTGACAGCGGACTCTTTTCTGCGGCATCGCCACCCTCGGCGTCTTCGTTGTCAAAACTGTCGTCATCCGGTGCAGGAAGACTGGCGCTGTCCTCGTTAACTTTTGAGATGCCGTGGGAGATGTAGTTCACAACGTCAAAACGCGTGACGTCCTGCTCGCTGAGAAAGTACACGGCGTAGGAATCGCGCTCACCATAGATCGCAACCAGGACATTGGCGCCGCTGACTTCTTTCTTGCCCGAGTTCTGTACGTGCAGGATGGCGCGCTTGATCACACGCTGAAAGCCCGGACCGGGCTCGGTCTCGGCATCGATGTCTTCAGGAATTGTCGGAACCTGTTCCTTCAGATGTTTGGTCAATGCCGCACGCAGCCGTTCGATGTCGCCACCGCAGGCGCGGATGACCGTCGACGCGGTTGGGTTATCGAGCAGCGCCAGCAGCAGATGCTCTACTGTGATGAATTCGTGGCGATTGCTTCGCGCATGCAGGATCGCCGCATTGAGTGACGATTCGAGTTCTTCTGAAAGCATTGACTGCCTGTCTCCAACTTGGCGGTCGGAAAATGCCCCTGGTTTGAAGCACCTCTTCGCGCCGACTTTATAGTACCGGCTCTGGTTGTCGAGTCGCCGGCCTAGGACTCCGGTTCCATCGTGCACTGCAGCGGATGATCGTTCGCTGCAGCAAACTCAAGAACCTGACGTACTTTCGATTCGGCTATCTCGCAGGTGTACACGCCACATACGCCCTGCCCCTTCTGATGCACGTTCAGCATGATGCGCACCGCCTTTTCCCGCGACATCTGAAAGTGTCGCTGCAGCACAATGATTACAAACTCCATCGGCGTGTAGTCATCGTTTAACAGCAGCACCTTGTACAGCTTTGGCTTTTTCAGCTTCGGCTTGGCTTCTTCAACGGCCAGGCCGTCGCCGTCAGCGTGGCGCGGCGCCATTCCCGGCGATATCGGTTTGTTGTCGTCGTCGTTACTCATTTTCTGTCTTCAACAAAACTTCCCTGTCAGCACGAGTTTCGCATCGCTTGCGGGCATCGTGCGGTGCCTGATTCCACAGTTTGTTGACAGTTTGCCGGTCCCGTTGCGTCACGCAAACCACCGACTCACCAATTCGGCCAGGTAACACACAAATACCGGGCATTTCGTCTTCTACTGATTCTGCGGCCTGCTCCCGAGATTACAACCCTGTCGTCACCCACCCGGCGCTTTTCTCCCACGTGATTCTGGACCTCGCCTGAGAAAGAGGACACACACCCGCGCACCGACCTGCCCGGCCCGGGCACCACGACTGGCGGGACAGGCACCGGGCCACAATCCGCTGCCTGTCCCGGTTCATGGCGATGTTCGATCAGGCCCTGATCGGCGCCGCGCAATCGCGTACCAGGCGCCGTGAGGCCAAAAACAGCCGGCGGTTCGGTCATTTACGGGTGTGTGTCCCCTGTGGCCCCATAAGGGCCCCATAAGAGTGTGTGTCCCCGAAGTCGTTGCCTGATTCGGGCGCGACGGGTTCGGATCGCCGTGCACCTGATCGGTGCGAACCATTTGACAGTACAATTGTCTGCGTGTTTAGTATTTATTTCTTCAATTACGGATTTCGGGGCTGACCGTGGCTACCACACGCAATGTCTACTACAAGCAAAACCGCCTGAAACAGCTGCGGGCGTTCTGTCAGGCCGCACGAACCGGCAGCATCTCGCGCGCCGCCGAGAAGCTGTTTCTGAGTCAACCGTCAGTATCGCTGCAGATCCAGGCCCTGGAGCGCGAACTCGACACCACACTGTTCGAGCGTCGCGGTCCGACCATTCGACTGACGCCCGAAGGTGCCGTGCTGGCCGAACTGGCCCAGCCGCTGGTCGACGGCATCGATTCGCTGTCGGAGACGTTCTCGGCCGCCAAGGGCGATCTGACCTCGGGCGCCCTCAACATCGCCGCCGGTGAGTCAACGATTCTTTATATTCTTCCGGATCCGATATCAAAGTTTGCCGAGACGCACCCCGGCATCGACCTGAAGCTGCACAACGTCACCGGGCGTGACGGTCTCGCCATGATTCGCGCTGACGAAGCCGACTTCGCGGTCGGTTCAATGCTCGACGTCCCCGATGACATCGACTACTTCCCCATTTTTGAATACAACCCGGTTCTGATCACTTCCAAAGACCACCCGCTCGCCGAGAAAAAAACCATCACGCTTGAAGACATCAGTCCCTACGGCCTGGTGCTGCCTCCGCGTCATCTGACCACCTGGCGCGTTGTCGAACTCGTATTCAAGCAGTACAACGTCGACTACCAGGTGGCGATGGAGGCCGGTGGCTGGGAAGTTATCAAGACTTACGTAAAGCTTGGCATGGGCGTGTCGATCGTGACCGATATCTGCATGACGAAGGAAACGGACGGGCTGGTCAGCCATCGACTGGACCGATACTTTCCCAAACGCAGCTACGGCATCGTGATGCGGCGCGGCAAATTCATGTCACCGCAGTCCAAGGCCTTTCTGCAGACTCTCGACAAGGAATTCGACGACCGCAAGCCCGCCCGCCAGGGAGCCACCATAGCTCTGGCAAACTAGCCGATGACGCTGAGGAACCTTAACTACTGGGCGCCCCATGTCACCGTGGCGGCGATCGTCGAAAAGTCGAACACATTTCTCATGGTCGAGGAGATGATCGCGGGCCGTAAGGTGATCACACAACCGGCCGGACACCTCGATGAAGGCGAAAACCTCGTCGACGCGGTGCGCCG
The DNA here is from genome assembly GCA_938034705.1 of uncultured Gammaproteobacteria bacterium. GTDB lineage: Bacteria > Pseudomonadota > Gammaproteobacteria > Arenicellales > CALHMG01 > CALHMG01. The sequence continues at coordinate 23,137 of CALHMG010000342.1, read as the reverse complement.
GGAAGTCCTGGAAGAGACCGGACTGACGTTCTCTCCAAGCTATCTTGTCGGCATCTATCAGGGGAAAACCGCCGACAACGACCACACGTGGCTGCGATTCACGTTTACCGGCGAAATATTGTCAAATGTGGAACCTTCGCCCCGGGATGCGGACATACTGAGAGCCTTCTGGATGAGCGAAGTCGACATTCGCTCGGATGAAAGCCGAATCCGCAGTCCTCAGGTACTTGCCGGCCTGGACGACTATAATGCGGGTCAGCGCTTCTCGCTCGATCTGTTGCGCGAGCTGCGGTGACCCAACAACCCGTTTGAACCCGAGTTGACTACTCCCATGCGATACAGACATTTTCTGCTGCCCCCCGTAATAGCGATTGTGAGCCTGATCTCGACGATCCAGACATCAACCGCGGCCGAGTTAAACCTGTCGGCGATACCGGTCTGTTACGACTTCGGTTGCAAGCAACGCGTTCCGGTTTCGATCACCGAAGAGGAGTTTTCACAGGCTGCCGGCTGGCTCGCCGAAGAACCGGAATCCCCGGCGGACGAACGCGAGCGCATCGCCAAGGCGGTGGGCTGGATGGAAGTACTCGTCGGTCAGCGCACGCCGACTCACCGCGACGTTGCCGGCAACCTGCCCGAAGGCGCCGAAATGCCCGGACAGCTCGACTGCATCGACGAATCGCGCAACACCACGACCTACATGAAACTGTTTGAAAAAGCCGGACTGCTGCGCCATCACAAAGTTGTGGAGCGTGCGTTTCGACGAGCGATTTTCGATGTTCACTGGTCCGGACAGCTCGAGGAAGTCGTCGGTGGTGAGCGCTACGTTGTTGATTCCTGGTTTCAGGACAACGGCAAAGTTCCGTATATTCAGCCAACGGCCGAGTGGGAGGACATTCCGTTCTTCTTTACCTCGTACTATGACAATGGCAAACAGGAAGACAAGTAGTCCTCGCCTGATCTTCGCGCAGGAGCGAACAACAACATGTGTGCTGAACGCGTCATAGTCGGAATGTCCGGCGGCGTCGACTCATCGGTCAGCGCCAGCCTGCTTATTGAACAGGGTTATGATGTTGTTGGCCTGTTCATGAAGAACTGGGAAGAAGACGACGGCACCGACTACTGCACCGCCGCCGAGGATCTCGCTGATGCCGAAAGCGTCTGTGACCGTCTGGGCGTGCCGCTGAAGACTGTCAATTTTGCGACCGAGTACTGGGATCGGGTTTTCGAAGAATTTCTCGATGAGCTGAAAAAGGGTCGCACGCCGAACCCCGACATTCTGTGCAATCGCGAAATCAAATTTCGCGAATTTCTCTCCTGGTCGAAGCAGCTCGGCGGCGATCTCATCGCAACCGGACACTACGCCCGGACTCGTCTTGACGACGGCGGCGCTCGACTGCTGCGCGGGCATGACGTCAACAAGGATCAGTCTTACTTCCTTTATCAGGTTCCGGGCGCGGCCCTGTCGAAAACGCTCTTTCCGGTCGGTGCCATTGAAAAAACAGAGGTTCGCGATCGCGCGGCCGCACTGGGTCTGGACAATCACGCGAAAAAAGACAGCACGGGCATCTGTTTTATTGGCGAGCGCAGATTCCGCGAATTTCTCAAGCGGTACCTGCCGCCAAATCCCGGAATCATGCGAACGGTCGAAGGCGAGGATGTCGGTGAACATCACGGGCTCATGTACTACACCATCGGCCAGCGTCACGGACTGGGCATCGGCGGGCCCGGTGAACCCTGGTACGTCGCAGCCAAGAACGTGGCTGACAATGTTCTGACCGTTGTGCAGGGTCACGACCATCCGGCGCTCATGTCGTCCGGGCTGAACGCCCGCGAACTTTACTGGATTCACAACGACGATGGACGCCGCGAGCCTCGTCGCTGCACCGTCAAAACCCGGTATCGCCAACAGGACGTGCCCTGCTCGCTGCAGTGGACTGCCGACGGTGCACTCAACGTAAGTTTTGACGAACCGCAACGCGCGGTCACGCCGGGCCAGTCTGTCGTTTTCTACGACAAGGAAGTCTGCCTTGGCGGGGGAATCATAGAGAACGCCGTCGCCGCGTTCCCGGAGTCAACGGCGGACGCCGCCTGATTCTAGTTTCGAGTCAGCAGTCGGCGGGTAATCGTGCGCACACCCTGACCGATGATACGAGCCGGTCGCTCCAGAACGTGGCCGCGCTCTGCGGCGTCATGCTCCGACTTGCTGATGCACTCCGGAGCGACGCGACGTTTTATTTTGATAATTGCCGATCTGTCGACCCAGGCAAGCTGCTCGAACACCCAGCCCAGTAACATCCGACTGCGAAACGACCCGGTAAAGTCCACAAGCCACGCCCGGTTCTCGGCATCGATCAGTGCGTTGCCGGGGCTGCGTAGATCGCAGTGCGCCACGTCGCAGGCGTGCATTGATCCGATAACACGTTCGAGGTCCTGAAAGTATGCCGGCCAGTCCGCAGACTGTTGCGCCGACTTGACCGGTTGTCCGTCCGCAAATTCCATCGTCAACGCGCGCGCACCGACGCGCGCCACCAGTCGCGGAACACCGACAACGTCATTGAGTTCGGCCAGAGCGCGGGCTTCGCGGGCGCAGAAAAACCGGCCGAGGATAAGCGCAAACCACCGATCGCAACCGTCGAAATCTTTCAGCACCAGACGCTCGCCGTCGACGTCCACCAGTAAAACATCGGGTCGACTGCCCCGTCCTTCACGAAATACTTTAACGGTATTTGCGCGAAGCGATTCGACAGCTTTTTGAGATTCAGATGACGTCAATGTCAGGGTCAGCGAACAGGTTGTTGAACCTGCAAATTCCGGGAGTTAACAGATTGCTATGGTAAACTGCCCACGCTTTTAATGTCGCCCTCTACACTGACAAAAGGTGCACTTCGCTTTGCTGGAACTAGACGCACTCACCGCCGTATCCCCACTCGACGGCCGCTACGGCAGCAAGGTTGCTGCATTACGACCCATCTTCAGTGAATACGGCCTGATCAGCTCACGAGTCAGAGTCGAAGTCGAATGGCTGAAGGCGCTGTGTGCCAACGAATCAGTTCCGGAACTGCCCGCGCTATCGTCCGCCACTGTGAAAGAGCTCGATAACATCTGTGACGCATTCAGTACCGACGATGCCATCGCCGTAAAGGACATCGAAGCCACGACCAACCACGACGTGAAAGCGATCGAATACTGGCTCAAGGACAGACTCTCCGGTATCGAAGAACTGGCGCCGCATCTTGAGTTCATTCACTTTGCCTGCACGAGCGAAGATATCAACAACCTGTCCTATGGACTGATGCTGCGTCGCGGTCGTGATGAGGTCATGCTGCCCGCGATCGATGATCTGATCGCGACGTTGTCTACCATGGCAAACGACCATGCCGAAGTCTCGATGCTTTCTCGCACTCACGGCCAAACCGCGTCACCCACCACCGTTGGCAAGGAACTCGCCAACGTGGTGGCGCGACTGCGGCGCGCCCGGGGCCAGTTTGCCGAAGTCGAACTGCTGGGAAAGATTAACGGCGCCGTAGGCAACTACAACGCCCATATGGTGTCGTACCCCGACGTTGACTGGCCAACGCTATCGGCTGGCGTAGTCGATTCTCTCGGCCTGACGTTCAATCCCATGACGACCCAGATCGAGCCCCACGACTGCACCGCTGAACTGTGTCAGGCTCTCGCGCGCATCAACACGATCCTGATTGACCTTGATCGTGACCTCTGGGGATACATCAGTCTTGGCTATTTCAAGCAGCGAGTTGTGGCGACCGAAACGGGTTCATCGACGATGCCCCATAAGGTTAACCCGATCGATTTCGAAAATTCAGAGGGCAATCTAGGTGTAGCAAACGCTCTGCTTGATCATCTCGCCCAGAAGCTGCCCGTCAGTCGGTGGCAGCGCGACCTGACTGACTCGACGGTACAGCGCAACCTTGGCGTCGCCTTCGGCTACGCGCTGCTGGCGTTCGCTTCAACAGCTCGTGGTCTCGGCAAGCTCGAAATCGACCGCGACCGGATCAGTTCAGATCTCGACGACGCTCACGAGGTTCTCGCCGAGGCCATCCAGACCGTGATGCGCCGCTATGGTGTCGAGGAGCCCTACGAGAAACTCAAAGCGCTGACCCGCGGAAACCAGCGACTCGACGCGGCAACGATTGAGCAGTTTGTCAGCGGTCTCGATATTCCGGCTGAGGGCCGAGATCGGCTGCTGGCGCTGACACCTGCGCAGTACATTGGCCTTGCTGCAGAACTTGCGCGCAGCTGAGCAATAAACAAGACCGGGTGGACACACAGTGAGCGATAACCCCAAACAGTCAAAGCACAGCCGGGAACTGCTGGAAGAAGCTGATCTTGATACCGCAATCAGCGATGTTATCGAGAGCGCCGAACGTCGATTGCTGATCGCGGCACCGCGACTGGTGCTGAGTGTTTTTCGAACACCTGCAATCACTGACAAACTGCGGCATATCGTCGTCGGGCACGAAAAAAATCAAATCAATATCTTGATCAGCCATGAAAAACGCACGCTGCGGGAGAACACCTATCTCTGCGAATACGCCAGACGCCACCCAAGTCGCATCACGCTGAAAGTAACGCCCGACGATCTCCCGCTTGTAGATGAGGTTATCGTCGTGGCAGACGGTCTTCACTGCTTTCATCAGCCGGATATGGCTCACCCGCGCGGCGATGTCGTTTTTGACGACCGCGCCCTCGCCGAAACGCTTGAGGGACGGGTAAAATCCTGGTGGGACAGATCCGCCAAACCCACCGAGCTGTTTGTATCCGGCCTGTAGATTCGCTGCCGAAACCTTTCAGGTGCACAAACCCGATGACCAAATTGACCCTGCCGTCGAAAACCGGAACCGGATAGCGGGAAAGTCGATGGAACCGATCCGACTCTCCAAGCTCATGAGCCAACGCGGTATCTGTTCGCGTCGGGAGGCCGACTATTATATTGAGCGCGGCTGGGTCTACGTCGATGGTGAAAAAATCAACGTTCTCGGAACGCGCGTCGACCCGGATGCTGAAGTCCGCCTCGCCAAGGCTGCCGACAATCGACAGAACACGCGTCTGACCTTTTTGTTAAACAAGCCCGTTGGCTTCGTCAGCGCCCAGGCCGAAAAGGACTACCCCACAGCTGCCAGCCTGATCAAACCGGCGAACTTCACGCCAACGGTGAAGATCCCCGATGTGCCTAAACTCGGCCGACTGAAAGGCCTGGCACCAGCGGGACGACTGGACATCGATTCCCACGGCCTGCTCATTCTGACTCAGGACGGGCGAATCGCGAAAACCCTGATCGCGCCGGACTCCGCTATCGAAAAAGAGTATCTGGTCCGAGTCGATGGCGACATCACGGCGGCCAAACTCGATCGCCTGCGTCATGGCCTGTCACTCGATGGACGACTTCTCAAACCCGCCAAAGTAGAACGAAGAGGCGAAGACAACTGGCTCAAGCTCACCCTGGTCGAAGGCCGAAAGCGACAGATCCGGCGCATGTGCGAACTCGTGGACCTGAAAGTGACAAGTCTGCGTCGCATCAGAATCGGTCGTATCAAGCTTGGCAAACTCGCCAAGGGCAAGTGGCGCCTCCTTGGCGATCACGAATCATTCTGATTCCTCTGATTTATGTATTCCCTGCTCAGACCAGTTCTCTTCAGCCTCGACGCCGAACGCAGCCATGATCTCGTTATGGGACTGGCCGGGCGAGTCGGTCGCAACAAAGCTCTTCGCGCCGTAGCGAGGTCAGTGTATGCATCACGAGTGCCGGCACTACCGGTAACTCTCGCGGGCATACCGCTTCCCAATCCTGTAGGACTTGCGGCCGGCCTCGACAAGCACGCCAGCGCCACAGCGGGAATGCTGAGTCTCGGTTTTGGGTTTGTCGAACTGGGGACCGTCACACCCCAGCCCCAAAGTGGCAACGACAGACCGCGCATGTTCAGACTGATCAAACACAACGCGCTCATCAACCGCATGGGGTTTAACTCTGAAGGGTTCCACAGATTCAACGAGAACCTCGCGGCCCAGCGCGACACCGGTATCGACACCTGTGTTATCGGCATCAACATCGGCAAAAACGCGGCAACACCCATCGAAAGAGCCGCTGATGACTATGTTGCCGGTCTTCAGTTCGCGTGGTCGCTCGGCAACTACGTGACGGTCAACATCTCGTCTCCAAACACTCAGAACCTGCGCGAACTGCAGCAAGGTGACGAGATATCCAAGCTGCTCGAGACGCTCGCTGAAACGCGACAGGCGCTGATAGGTTCAAGTGGCTCTAATAAGCCGATCTTCGTCAAAATCGCGCCCGATGCCATGGGCCCCGAAGCGGTCGAACACATCGTCGAAAATGCGGTCGCGACGGGCATCGACGGTCTGATCGCAACCAACACCACCCTTGCGCGCCAAGGGGTAGAGGACGAGCGGTTAAGCCAAGAAGCGGGGGGACTCAGCGGCGCCCCGCTGTCGGATGCTGCTTCAAAAGTGCTCACAGACGTCATTAAAGCCGCTGATGGACGGCTGAGCCTCGTCGCCGCAGGCGGGATTGGCTCCGCGGACGATGCCTGGGACCGCATGCGCTCGGGTGCGCAGGCAGTCCAGATCTATACAAGCCTCATCTATCAGGGCCCCGGTTTGATCCGGGAGATCGTTACAGGCCTTGAACAGCGTATGCGGGCGGTGCACAGTACAACTCTCGCAGACGCCCTGACCAAATAAGACACCAGCCCTGACTCCATGAAAGATTTTCTGTCACTCAGCAGAATCGAACAGCACACGTTCCCCGGTGCCAAGGTCAGCTATTCCGAGCCACCGATGATCGTTAACTCGGATTCACTCTGGATGACTTCGAGTGACGGGACGTGGATCGCAGGTGTTTTCGTGCCGGGCGCTGAAGACAACGATCTCTGTGCCATACACTTTTATTCAAGCGGCGAGACGCTTCGAACCGCTGAATTCATGGTGCAGGGACTGCGCGACCTTGGCATGGCCGTTTTGTGTTTCGACTATCGTGGATTTGGGGCGAGCGGTGGACGACCGGATGAACTCGGTTTTTACACCGATGCGCTTTTTGCCTTTGACTGGCTGAAAGAAAATTTCCCAACCTTGCGGCCGGTGGTTTCAGGACGTTCGCTGGGCAGCGCGGTTGCCGCATTTCTGGCGTCTGAACGTGACGTCCACGGGACCATGCTGTTTTCGCCCATGACCACGGTCGTCGATATCGTCAAGCACATCTTCCCTCCCGATGAAGTCGTCATCGAAGACGCTCTCCCGTTTCGCTTCGATACGGTATCCCGGATCCCCAAGGTGCACAGCCCGATATTCTTAAGTCACGGGCGCAACGATCGCATCGCGCCCTATGCGATGAGCCGCATCATCGAATCCGCGGCGGATGCGCCATTAACGCGATTTGATGTAGCTGGCGCAGGCCACAACGATCTGTTCGCGGTCGGCGGCGATGCGCTGTGGAAGTCCATCAGAAATTTTGTGGACTCTCTTTAAGACAAGTTCTCGCCCTGCCCACCCGGCGTGTTGGGCTATCTGGACTTGAGCGTGACGGCGGCGGTGCTCACACCTGCTGCCAGATGATCATCCGGTTGTTGGCAGGCATCTCGTGGTCGACGACGAGCGTGAACCCTGAATCGTTCGCGACAGTCTGAACATCCTCAAACAGCCGGATACCCATTGCGGGATCGCGTGAGCGAAGCGACTCGTCGAAGCGTGCGTTACTGGGCTCAATCGGGCGACTGGCATATCGGTACGGCCCATAGAAGATCACCTGTCCTTCATCCGTCAGACACTTCGCCGCACCCTCAAACAGTTTCTGTGTCGCCTGCCATGGCGCAATGTGGATGACGTTAAACGCCAGAACCGCGTCAAATGGTCCAACGGGGAAATTGGTCGACAGAAGATCGAGCTCAACCGGTTCGAGCAAATTGACAAGCTGACTCTGGTCGCGGCGTGCACGAATATCCTGCAGGTGCCCCGGTCGATCCGCCGGCGTCCACTGCACGCCGTCCAGTTGTTTCGAAAACTCAACCGCGTGTTGTCCGGTACCGGTACCCACCTCAAGCACCCGGGCGGATGCGGGTAGCGCCTCCTCCAGGACCTTCAGGATCACTTCGGCGTTGCGTGCGGCCGCCTCGGAATATCCAGGTTCGTGCATCGACGCGTGACCGCGATCAGATAAATGCAGGCAGGTAGTGATCAATCAGCATCATCGCGAACAGCAGAGCGAGATACTGAATAGACCAGGCGAACGCCTTTTTCGACAGCGCATCGCTGTAGTTGCGATACAGCTTGATCGCGTAGCCAATAAAGATGCCGTTGAGAATAATCGCGCTGACGAGATAGACCAGACCCGACATACGCGTCGCTACCGGCATGATGCTCACTGCCGCAAGCAAAATGGAATACAGCAGGATATGCAGGCGCGTGTACTTGTCGCCGTGGGTCACCGGCAGCATTGGAATATCGACCTTGGCGTACTCGGCTTTGCGGTACAGGGCCAGCGCCCAGAAGTGTGGCGGTGTCCACGTAAAAATAATCAGGAACAACAGCAGCGCATCGTGGGTCACCTCACCGGTAACCGCCGCCCATCCCAGCAGCGGTGGCGCCGCGCCAGCGGCCCCGCCGATCACAATATTCTGGGGTGTGGCCCGCTTGAGGTAGACGGTATAGATAACGGCGTAGCCAATGAGACTCGCGAACGTCAGAACAGCGGTCAGCGTGTTTACAAACGCGACCAGCATGACCATTGAGATGAGTCCGAGTCCAATGGCGAACGCCAGGGCGTGGGATCGCTCGAGCTGCCCTCTCACCAGCGGACGACCGCTCGTTCGGGACATTTCCCGGTCCGCTTCGACGTCGAGTATCTGGTTAACGGCAGCACCGGCCGCTGCGGCCAGCCCTATCCCGAGCGTTCCCCAGACCAGCAGTGCGAGATCTGGAACTCCGGGTACAGCGAGAAACATTCCAACAATGGCGGTGAAGATAATCAGAGCAACGACGCGAGGTTTGGTCAGCGCGTAGAACTGCTTGGCGGTTTCGACAACACCGACGCGCGCCACTGGGGCGACGACAGATTCTGTCTGGGGACTCTCGGTGCTCATAGTATTTTCAATTCACCCGGGTCTCTTTCAAAGCAGGCCCATAGTTATCTGTATTGTTACCCGTATATATAATTTGTATATGTCTTGTCTACGTCCTGGCCAACACGCTGCGTGTTCCCGCCGCGGGTGCATCTCAACCTACGTGGCTTGCTCGCAGCAGTCTCGACAGATCCTTTTTCAGTGGTCGTCCATCCGTTCCTTTGGGATAACGCATCATAATGTTCCCCAGGGGATCGACGATATAAATCTCGTGGTCCAAGTCAGATGTACCACCGGATTTCCCACCAGATGTCCCACCGGATGTACCACCAGACTGATCACCGGACTTACCGGACGCCGCCAGAAACTGCTCGCCAAGCTTTGCCGCAGCATCATCGCGCGCCGTGAACCAGTCCATCACCGGATGCTCAGCAACCAGCTGTTCATCAGGTCCGGCATCGGCATCCGTCGCCGGGTCCAGAACGAGTACGGCATAACGAATCCGCTTGCTGTACTTGCCCTCGGCTATTCTGGCCTGGCGCATATTATACAGGTTCTGCCGGCATTCCTCGGTGCAACTGCCACGAACCACCGTCAACCACAGCCACTTTTCGCGGAGTTCTCCGGTGTTTGCGGCAGTTCCGTTTGCTGCATCCAGCGCCACCTCCACCATCGGCACAGGCGGCTGGATCAGCTCACCAAAATTTACCCGGCCCTCGGGACGCCAGAACAGGGCAAAAATTGTCGGCGACAGGAACACCAGCAACAGCGCGAACAGGGTCCAGCGATTGCGCCGGCGATTGCGTTGCGCCTGTTCAGGTGTCTGGGTCGAACGGCTGTCCTGTTCCGCGCCGGTATTTGAATTTTTGAGTTCGGTCATCTTGGCTTCAGTCATGTTTGTGTTCAGAGATAGCGACGGTGCGTCGACGACGCCACAGTACGAAATTGATAACGACCAGCGTGATCGCAAGTCCAAACCACTGGAACGCATAACCCTTGTGGCGTTCTACCCAGTCATCGCTCTGCTCGGGCCACTCCCTCTGAAAACCGCCGGCCTGACTTTCAGAATCCAGTTCAACCACAAAGGGCTGAAGGCGGTATTCAACGAGCGTGCCGAACTTTTCCAAGTCGAGATTTTGCCACACCTTGGTTGTCGTATCGGGAGTTTGTGTCTCGAGCTCGAAGTACCCCGCCGCGGGAATGACGGCACGCCCGGTCACCTCAACCTCGCCACCGGGTGCAGGAGCCGCGGGCAAGACGTTTCTGTCCACACCCCACGGCAGCCAGCCGCGGTTGACCAGAACGCGCGTGGACGCATCGGACGGCTGAAACGGCGTAATGACGTGATACCCGGCCTGTCCGCGGTGAATCTTGTTATCCAGCAAAAACTGGTCAGCGGTATCGTAGGTGCCCTTGATTTGAACGGTGCGGAACCGAACGGTCTCAACCGTCAGCACCTCGTCAGCCAAAGTCAGGGGAGTGCGCGCTGCGGCCTCGAGCATCGCGTTGCGAATTTCCAGTTTTTGCCGAGACCGGTCCAGCTGCCACAGCCCGAGCGCGACGAGACACGGCAACAGAACCAGCGTCGCAACCAATGGCACATATCGACGAAATCCGGACGACGTCTTCTCTACTGACTGTTTCGACTGCTCGTTCAAAAAATAGCCTTTTAACCCGCTGTGTCCGGGACCAAGAATGCCTGATTTTGCTCACCGTGATCATCCATTGGTGATCCAGCGCCGTATGCCCTTTACTCCGTCAGCATTCCAACGCCAGCCGGTGGCGCAAATCTGACGGACGCTTTGCGATCAAATTGGTGACGCGGCCCATGGTATTCTGCGCCGCTGATCACCCTACGTGCAGGTTCGCGGGCGCGATCGTCGATCTACCGAGCACTGTCAGAGCAGGAGTAGTCATGCTGTCCAAAATTGTCATTGTCATTCTTGTTTTACTCATGATCGTCTCGCTCGGATCAGCCATGGTGTACATGTTCAAGGACCGTGGCCAGACTGACCGGACTCTCAACGCGCTCAAATGGCGAGTTGGCATCTGGGCTGTGCTGCTCGTTTTCATCATCGCCGGCCTGAAATTTGGATTCATCATTCCGAGCAACAGCCTCGTTCCGCCGACACCTTCGACCGAGACAGCACCCGCGGCGCCCAATCCACAGTAGTCCTCCCCGCAGTTCCGGCGCGATCCGAGCCCGGCATCATCCATAAAAAACGCCAGCGTCTTTCGAAGCTGGCGTTTTTCGTTTCGGTTCGCTCTTATGCAAACTGGCTGACAGCGCTGTCAGACCATTCGAGCTCAAACACGCTTACATGATGTAGACGAAAATAAACAATCCAACCCACACCACGTCGACAAAGTGCCAGTACCAGGCGGCCGCTTCAAAGGCGAAGTGGTCTTCTGCTTTGAAGTGACCACGCATGCAGCGCAGCATGATGATGAACAGAATGATCGCACCGATGGTCACGTGCATTCCGTGAAAACCGGTAAGCATGAAAAAGGTTGCACCATAGATCCCGGTGCCCAGCGTCAGTCCGAGGTGCGAGTACGCTTCAATATACTCCTCAACCTGGTAGTACATGAACGCTGCGCCAAGCGCGACCGTGATCGCAAGCCACAGGACCAGCTTGCCGCGATCCCCGTGGCGCAGGGCGTGGTGCGCCAGCGTCACCGTAATGCTCGACGTCATCAGCAGTATGGTATTCAAAATCGGAATTCCGAACGCGCCGATCGTACCGAACTGTCCACGACCCACGTCGTGTACGTCGGCGCCAATGTGTGCAGCGCCCGCGGGCCCGGCCGTTGGCCAGCCGCCCGTATACGAACCCCACAGCAGCATCTCTTCCTCAAGCCAAGGCACCGCCAGATTTCGAGCGTAGAACAACGCGCCAAAGAAAGCGCAGAAGAACATGACTTCAGAAAAAATAAACCAGCCCATGGTCATTCTGAAAGACAGGTCGACTTCGCTGTTGTAGTTGCCCCCGACGCTTTCGTTGATGACGGCGCGCCACCAGCCAAACATCATGAACAGTACGGCGGCCAGACCAACCATGGCGATCGTAAAACCCGCGCCAACGTTATTGATCCAGAGCGCCACGCCTGTCACCAGCGTAAAGACGCTGACAGCGGCGATCAGCGGCCAGGGGCTCGGGTTCGGCAAATAGTAACTGCCAGGTGCTGAACTCATGGTCTTGTAATCCTTGTTTGGTATCTAAATTATAAATCTTGAAATTCGGTTTTATTTAAAACAGCCTGAGCGCGCTGCGCTAAGTCAAACGGCTTTTCTGTCGATGCTGACCTAATTGGTTGCCTCAATCTGTCCTGTTGTCGAGACCGCATCGCTCACCGACTTGTCCTCATCGGCAAATTTGTCTGCGTTAAAAAACGAGTACGACAACGTGATCGTCTTGACATCCTTCGGCAGATCCCGGTCGACGATAAAACGAATGGGCATCTCCTTGCGCTCGCCTGAATCCAGCGGCTGATTTCTGAAACAGAAACACTCGGTCTTCTTGAAGTACTTGGCCGCCTTTTGTGGCGCGACACTGGGAACAGCCTGGCCGACCATGCGGCGACTGCTTCGGTTCAGCGCAAAATAGGTCGCGTCACCTACCTCTCCCGGGTGCAGTTTCACAGTCTGCGTTATCGGCCCGAAGTCCCAGGGCAGACCCACCGCGCTGGTCGACGTAAACTGAACTGTAATCGTGCGGGACTGGTCAACCGGCGCTACCGCCGCCACAGCCGCGTCTTCACGACCTGTCTTGCCACCGATTCCCGTTATCTCGCAGAAGACCTCGTACAACGGCACCAGCGCGTACCCGAACGCGAACATCGCAACGACGGCGATTCCGAGTTTCAGCAGCAGTGGCTTGTTGCTTGTGGTCGTCATGTCAGATTCTTGTCAGATTGAACTCAGGAAATGTCGATGAACCAGGCGCTGACAAAAAATGCCACCGCCACAAGCGCAAGGATGACGGCCAGGCGAACGTTCGACTTCGATCGTGATGCCACCTCATCGGGTGTCAGCACTCTTCTCGAGCCATCGTTGTTGTTCGTCACTGATGTCATCCTGCGTTCGTGGTCTCAAGCCGGCTCAGCTGATACGCGGCGGTGTCTCGAAAGTATGGTGTGGCGCTGGTGAAGGCACCGTCCACTCCAGACCTTCAGGGTTTTCCCAGACCTCTGCGGTCGCCTGCTTGCCACCGCGAATGCACGCAAACACGATATAGACGAACAGCAGCTGCGAAATGCCGAGACCGAATGCACCAAGGCTCGACCACTGGTTGAACTCGGTGAATTGCGTTGAGTAGTCCGGAATACGTCGCGGCATACCGGCAAGACCGAGGAAGTGCTGCGGGAAGAAGGTGACGTTAAAGAAGATCGCCGTCAGCCAGAAATGCACCTTGCCCAGTCGTTCGTTGTACATGTGGCCGGTCCACTTGGGCAGCCAGAAGTAGGCTCCGCCCATCATGGCCATCACCGCACCCGAAAACAGCACGTAGTGAAAGTGGGCCACCACAAAATAGGTGTCGTGATACTGAAAATCCGCCGGCACGATGGCAAGCATCAGCCCGGACAGTCCTCCGATGGTGAACAGCACAACGACCGAAACCGCAAACAGCATGGGCGTCTCGAAAGTCATTGAACCTCGCCACATCGTCGCGACCCAGTTGAAGATTTTCACCCCGGTCGGTATCGCGATCAGCATCGTCGAGTACATGAAAAACAGTTCGCCCGAGAGCGGCATGCCCACCGTAAACATGTGGTGCGCCCAGACTACGAAAGACAGGAACGCGATACCGGCCGTCGCAAACACCATGGAGTCATAGCCGAACAGCGGCTTGCGCGCGAAGGTCGGAATGATGTGCGAGATGATGCCGAAAGCCGGAAGGATCATGATGTAAACCTCCGGGTGTCCGAAGAACCAGAAGATATGCTGGAACATCACCGGATCACCGCCACCGGCAGGATCAAAGAACGCGGTACCAAAGTTGCGGTCCGTGAGCAGCATGGTCACGGCGCCGGCAAGCACCGGCATCACCGCGATCAGCAGGAACGACGTGATGAGCCATGTCCACACGAACATGGGCATCTTCATCAGCGTCATGCCGGGAGCACGCATGTTCAGACAGGTCACGATGACGTTGATGGCGCCGAGGATCGACGAAATACCCATCATGTGAACCGCAAAGATCATCATGTCGATTCCGAGACCGCCCTGAATCGACAGCGGCGCATACATTGTCCAGCCGCCCGCCGGCGCGCCCACAAGCAGCGTCGAAAGCAGCAGCACAAACGCCATGAACAGCACCCAGAAACTCATGTTGTTCAGGCGGGGCAAGGCCATGTCCGGAGCGCCGACCATCAATGGCAGCATCCAGTTGGCAAATCCGACAAAGCCCGGCATCACCGCACCAAAGATCATCACGAGCGCATGCATCGTGGTCATCTGGTTGAAGAAATGAGGATCTACAAACTGCAGACCGGGCTGGAACAGCTCAGCGCGAATCACCATCGCCATTGAGCCACCCACAAAAAGCATCGCAAGGGAGAACAGCAGATACAGCGTGCCGATATCCTTGTGGTTGGTACTCATGAACCATCGGGTGAAGAACGGCGGAGGCCCATGATCATGATGATCGTCATGTCCGTCGTGTCCGTGAGTGTGATCTGTAGCCATTTGCCTGACTCCCCTAACTGATGCGGCTTGCCGCTTTTAATTTAAATTGTTGTATTCGGTTTCGACTGATTAGTTCGAGGCGACCTTGGTGTCGCCGTTTGCAGAGTCGAGTGCAGCTTTCTGTTGACTGAGCCAGTCAGCAAAATCCTGTTTTGATTTCACTTCGGCAACGATCGGCATGTAGCCGTGATCCTTGCCGCACAGCTCGACACACTGGCCTCGGTAGATGCCAGGTCCGTCAACATTGATCCATGCTTCGTTAATGAAGCCCGGGATCGCATCTTTCTTCACGCCGAACTTCGGAATCCACCAGGCGTGCAGAACGTCCGCTGATGTGATCAGCAAACGCACCTTGGTCTGGGCCGGAATCACCATGTGATTGTCGACCTCAAGCAGGTAGTTCTCGCCCTGCTCTTCCTTGTCGAGAATCTGGCTGCTCGGTGTCGACAGCGTGCTGTAAAAACCAACTCCGCTGCCGTCCATGTACTCGTAGTGCCACTTCCACTGGTAAGCCGTGACCTTCACGGTCAACTCCGACTCGGTTGTGTCTTCCATCGCGATCAACGTACCCGTTGAAGGGTAGGCAAAACCAACCAGGATCAGCGTTGGAATCAGCGTCCAGAGAATCTCGAGCTTGGTGCTGTGGCTGAACTGGGCCGGCTCGTAGCCGCGACTTTTGCGGTGCGCCCACATTGAGTAGAACATGACGCTGAACACCAGGATGAAGATCACAAAGCAGGCAATCATGATGCCGTTGTGAAGGGTCATGATCTCGCGGGCGATCGGCGTTGCCGGTTCCTGCAGGTTCAGGCCGTATTCGGCATTTGCGACCGCCGGAAGCAGCATGGCGGAAACCGCCGCCGCGACCGAACCGAGAAGAGCGCGTGTTCGCTCGACTGTGGTTGAAGCATGAAGAATTTTCATGAAGTTAGCTCGATGTAATGCGTTAAATGTTTAAAGTTAAAAAGTTCTTTGAATTCTGATCACACGGTATTCGACGCAGGCAGGTTTGAATCCGCCCGGGGTGTGTAGTGCTTGTTCAGCACGGTGTTCAACTGTCGGCGCAGCTCCTCGCGCCCTTCTTCGGGCAGCGCGCGCGCGATCTCGACATTTTTGCCATGAGAACCGATGTACAGCCTGCACGAATGCATGCGGCGTTCGCCGGGCGTCAGTGACACGCGAGCCCAGTGCCGATCGAATTCATAGCTGCGCTCCTGGCCGTCGACGCGCTGGGTAATGCTGACGCTGTCATTGTCGACCGCGACGAGGTCGTAGTCTTCGCCCTTGCGATTGACGTACCAGAATGCAAACGCGACAAACAGAATCTCCAGACCTGCGAATGGCAGAACCAGCCAGTACCCCTGCATGACGAACACGATGGCAATCGACAGCGTCAGAATTGAAAAGCCGCCCATGAACATCAGCATCGAAATCGGCGTCAGCGACCGATTCGGGCGAATGAGCACGCGAAACCCGTCAACCGCATCTTCAATCGCGGTGCCGGTAATCGTCGTTGCACGCCCGGCTGCGCCGTCGTGAACGGTCTGATTTTCGAAGTCAGGACTCATCGCAAAACTGTCAGCAAACCTGTGGCTAAAGCGCTCGTTAAGAGTACGCAGACGACAACGCCATCGATCATCAATGGGGGCCGCGTCGGATGGGCGAATTATAGGGGTTTTCGGCCCGGTCCTGTAGCGTTAGTTGAACCGTCAGTCTGTCTGTTTTTGAGGCTGAAAATGGACTTTCAGGGCGCTTTTTTCCGTTCTGCCTCCAGATCCATCGATCCGGGCCGCAGGTGCCTCGGGGGCAAAGGCATGACCGTGGACGAGTTCGACGGTGGTCCGAAGCAGCCCCGCGTCATCGCGCTGCGCATCCAGAGCCTCCTGAACCCGCCTGAAGGTGCCACGCCCGGTCAGGGTCACGGTTCGGTCCAGGCGCAGGCACCGACTGCCCGTTCCGCGTAAATCTGCCCATAGATCAACAAGATGGCGATGGGTGATCGTCAGCATATCCATATCGACCACCGGATCTGCCAGCCCCGCTTTGAGCATGATGTCGCCGAGATCGTGCATATCGGGAAACGGCGTAAGCCGGGCCGCTTCGCCGGCGCTCTCCCAGGCTTGTGCCAGTTCACGCAGCGTATCCGGGCCAACTGTCGTAAACATGACCACTCCGCCCGGGGTCAGCACGCGGGCGACTTCGGCCATGAACCGCTCGGGATCACAGCACGGCAGTGCGAGATTTGAAACGACAAAGTCCATGCTTGCATCGGCAAGCGGCAGATTCGCGGCGTCGGCGACCACCCGGTGCGGCCCACTGTGATGGCGACCGAGCCCAAACAGACTCGACAGCGTCCTGCGCGCTCGCGGCCACTGCTCAAACATCGCTGAGCAGACATCCACGGCGATGATCTCGGCGTCGGGATAACGCTGTGCAATCTGCCGCGTCGTACGACCGGTACCCGCCCCGATATCGAGGATGCGCGCGGGTGTTTTACGAACAACGGCGAGGCGATCTATCAGCTCCTCTGCCGCCAGCGGCGCGATGACGGAGCGTTCTTCAAACGACGGCGCCGCTCGCCTGAAGGCGTGGCAGATCTGATGACGCAGCTGTACGAGTTCGGACGACGGCCGGGTTGCGGTCATGGAAGGCTTTGAAGCCACCTCGGTTGATAACACACGCAGATCATAAGTGAAGTCACGCCCACGTGCGTGAGCGGGGCCACCGACCGCAAAACGGGCCGCTGACAGACTCCAGGGGCGGATTAACCAAGGACCGATAAACCGTGGACCGATAAAAGAGGGCCGCCAACGAGGGCCACCAATGCTTCGCTCAATTGTTCAAATCGTCGCCCCGCGTCTTTGCCTGATCTGCGAGGTCGCGCTGACAACGACGGGCGATCAAAGGCCTGCGGGGGTGTGCGACCTGTGCCGCGAACGCCTTGTGGCTCCCGGGGATCGTGAACGGTCGAGCCACACCTGCCGCGCTGAATCGACAGACGGTCAATCGGCGATCGGCGGTCTGTCCGCGCAACATTCGCCCGCGATGACCGTGGTCTTCGCGTTCAGCTACCGGCCGCCGGTGCAGAACCTGATCAAGGACTTTAAATTCAGAGGCCGCCTGGATGTGGGCGCCGGGCTCGCCGACGAACTCGCGCGAGTGGTGACATCTCATCCAAATCCTGATGCCATGGTCCCGGTGCCCCTGCACCCACGCCGGCTGCGCGAGCGCGGTTTCAATCAGGCCACGGAAATCGCCAAACGCCTACAGATCGCCAAAAAATTACCTATATTAATCAATAATATACAGAGAAACACCTGGCTTGGCCCGCAAACCGGACTGGACACGAAAGCGCGCGCCCGCAACGTCGCCGGTGCCTTTAGCGTCGAGCGGTCGATCCCGCCTCACGTGGCGATTATCGATGACGTCATCACGTCGGGGGCCACCACCGGCGCCCTCATGACCGCGCTGGGTCGGCGCGGCGCCCGCCGGTTTCAGGTCTGGGCGCTGGCCCACGCTGTCATCCGATGAACAGCCTGAACCGCCCAAACCCCTGACTAGACTCAGAAAACAGGCCGAATTTATGAGTAATGCACACGCTGTCAGAAGAGACCTTGGTGTCGCCGCAGGATCTGCGGACGACGGCCTGTGGCATGCCGATTTACCGGAGCTCGCCGACCGCCTGGTAGACGACGAGATCGATGCCGCCGACACCCACGGTGCGCTGACCGCCGTGACGACCGAGTCCGGGCGAGCCGTGGGCGCCAGTCTCTGGCGTGCGCTCTATCACTTTAATCTGTATCGACTGGTACTCGGTGTTGGACTGCTCGCGCTGAGTCTGGCGAACGCACGTATTGCTGAATTCGGCTCGCATTCGCCGACTTTGTTTTTTGTCGGATCGCTGCTGCTGGCCGGGTTGAGCATGTTCAACATGATCACCATCACGCAAGGCGTTCCGTCGTTTCGCATCCAGGCGTGTCTGCAAATCTCGTGCGATATCGCGTTGATCACGCTGCTGATGTATTCAAGCGGCGGTGTGTCCAGCGGACTCGGACTGTTGCTGCTGGTGTCGATCGCAGCGGCAGGCGTTGTGCTGCCGGGAAAAACAACGATCGCGTTCGCCGGCCTCGCCACGGTTGCGGTGTTTTTCGAAACCTTCGGCCAGACGTTGCTCGGCGTCGATATCTCAAAGCAAATACCGGGTGTTGCGATGCTCGGGGTTGCGCTGTTTGCGACGGCCTTCGTTTTATCCATCCTGTCAGAACAGATCAGATCCGCCGAGGAGCTTGCCGATCAGCGAGCGGAGGATCTGATGACGCTTGCGCGTGTGAACGCCCACATTGTGCGACAGCTCGACTCGGGCGTGTTGATCACCGACAAGCACAACCGAATCTACTTTACGAACGAAAGAGCACGCAGTCTTCTCGGCATTAAGGGAACAGGCGTTGGCGCTCGTCTGGATCAGGTCAGTCAGACATTGAGTGATGCTGCGGCCCAGTGGCCCGAGTCAAAAAACCAGGACGAGACAACCGCCATCGAGATACCCGACAGTGGCGAGCGATTCGTGCCACGGTTTCTCGAGGCAAACGGCTCAAACGAAGGAGTGCTGGTTTTTCTGGACAGCGTTCGTCTGTCTGAAGAGAAAGCCCAGCAAATCAAACTCGCATCGCTTGGCAGACTGACCGCCGCGATCTCCCATGAAATCAGAAACCCGCTCGCCGCCCTGTCACATGCGGCCGAACTGCTCAGCGAGTCAGACCAGCTGCTCGACCAGGACCGGCGTCTGGTCGACATTACCCTGACCCAAAGTGCACGCATAAACACCATCATTAAATCAGTCCTGCAATTCAGTCGTCGCGAAGAGATGACCCGTCAGACATTTGATCTGCTTGAGTGGTGTGAAGAAAACGCCGCGCAGATCACGCTCGATCACGGCATCCCGGCGAAGGCGATCGATATCGATGGCGAGTCTGTCGATGTCGTCATGAACTCCGCCCAGCTGCAGCAGATTCTTGGCAACCTCTGCGACAACGCCATTCGCCACAGTCCTGCGTTTGTCGACAAACCGATTGTGACTCTGGAAATCAGTCGCACGCCATCGGGTGGCGTTCAGCTTGACGTCGTTGACAGCGGCAGCGGTATCGATGAGCAGACCGTTCAGCACCTGTTTGAACCCTTTTTTACAACTCATGTTCAGGGCACCGGCCTCGGGCTCTATATATGTCGCGAGCTCTGCGAAGCGAACGGCGCAAGCCTGAACTATATTGATGACGAACACATCGGAAGTCGTTTCAGGGTGACCTTTGAGGTCAGCCGCAATGGACCTACTGCAGCGTGAGTAGCAAACCTACAGTTCTCGTCGTGGATGACGAGCCGGATATTCGTGAACTGGTCGAGGTCACGCTGGGACGAATGGATCTCGAGAGCGTCTGTGCGGCCAATGTCGCCGAAGCGCATCAGGCCCTGGCAGAAAAGCAATTTGATCTGTGTCTCACCGACATGCAGCTTCCGGATGGTGACGGCATCAAGCTCGTTGAACACATACAGAATACCCAACCTGATCTGCCGGTTGCCGTGATCACCGCCCACGGCAGCGTAAACCTCGCCGTGGAAGCGCTCAAAGCCGGGGCCTTTGATTTCGTGGCCAAGCCGGTTCGGCTTGAGGATTTGCGGGCGCTGGTATCCACCGCGCTTAAGGTTCTGCCAACATCGTCAGAGCCACCGCAGACCAGCCTCAAGCTGCTCGGGGACTCGGATTCCATCGAGCAGCTGCGACAGATCATTACCCGGCTCTCTCGCAGTCAGGCACCGGTCTTCATCGGTGGCGAATCCGGCACCGGTAAAGAGCTGGTCGCACGTCTTATTCATGAGCAGGGACCGCGCAGCGAAGCCGGCTTTATACCCGTGAACTGTGGCGCGATACCGGCCGAACTGATGGAGAGCGAGTTTTTCGGTCACAAACGCGGCAGCTTTACCGGCGCAACGTCAGACAAACAGGGCCTCTTCCAGGCGGCCCACGGCGGCACGCTGTTTCTTGACGAAGTCGCCGATCTGCCGCTTGGCATGCAGGTAAAACTCCTGCGCGCCATTCAGGAAAAGGCTGTTCGCGCCGTTGGTGCTCGGGATGAACAGCCTGTCGACGTCCGCATTCTCTCAGCCACCCATAAAGATGTCGCCGCGCTGGTCGAGTCCGGTGAGTTCCGTCAGGACCTCTTTTATCGCCTCAACGTGATTGAAGTGAATATTCCGCCTCTTCGCGATCGGCCAGAGGACATAAAGGTCCTCGCAGAACACATGCTGGCAAAGCTTTGCGCGCGAACATCGCGCGAACCCGCCGAACTGACACCTGAAACGCTGGACATATTAAGGGGCTACGGTTTCCCGGGGAACGTGCGGGAGCTGGAGAATATTCTCGAGCGATCGCTGACACTGTGCGACGGCCTTTATATAAGTCCTGTCGAACTGATCCTGCCCGGAGCGAGTCGACCCTTTGCTCCTGGAGCCGCGACGAACGAGGTAACCGACACGCAAGCGCCTGAGTTGGCTGCGAAGGCCGGGCCGACTTCACAGGTGCAGGAATTTATCCCGGGTTCTGAAACGCTCGACGATTACATCGATCGTCTTGAGAGCGACGCGATCAACAAAGCGCTGGGAGAAACCGGCGGCAACAAAACAAGAGCGGCCAAGCTGCTCGGAATCACGTTCAGAGCGCTGCGCTACAAGCTGGAAAAGCTTGATCTGCAGTAAAGATCGTGTGACGACGTCTTCGTCGTAGGTTTTATTCCCAGGAATGCGTTTGCTGGTGATGACTCGTGACGTCATGCGTCGGTCACAACTGACATCCAGCGGCAACAAGTGACGCAAGACGTCAGTTGTCGGCCGTTCTACCGATGTCGCCAAACGTTACACCGCGCTACGCAAAATTTTTTCAGCCTGTGTTTCTCGGCAAAAAATGAATTTCCAGTCCGCAGGTCTGGAAACTGGCACGCCCTGTGCTAAGCCTAATAGCGAAGACGACAGACACAGCTGGATCAAAGTCAGGCTGACGTCGAACAGACTTTCACGGGGGTGACTGAAGGACAACGCCTCTCGCGTCTCACCAAGGATCGGTGACCAACTTATTTTTTATCAACTTTATTTATCTCAACTCTATTTATCTCAACGACATTTATCTCAACTGGGAGAGATTAAAAATGAAAAGCGTACAAAAGGGTTTTACACTTATCGAACTCATGATCGTTATTGCGATCATCGGAATTCTGGCTGCCATCGCTATTCCTGCATACCAGGACTACACGGTTCGCGCCAAAGTGACTGAAGGTATCAACCTCGTTGCTTCTGCAAAGCTTGCTGCTTCAGAGAGCTTCCAGGACGACGGCTCATGGCCTGACGACAACGCTGCTGCTGGCCTTGCTGCAACGATCACTTCAGACTACGTAGCTAGTGTTGCACTCGTAAGTAACGTAATCACGGTAACTTACCAAGGCACTAACAGCGCAGCTGACGGTGAGACAATCACTTTCACCGGCACCGGCGGCGCAGGATCAGTAACCTGGGCATGTCTGAAAGGCGCCAACATGAAAGCTGCTTACGTACCTAGCAACTGCCGTAACTAAGAGCTTGTTTCAAGCCGCTTTGCCCGGGCTCTCCGGAGCCAGGGCAAACGCGAAAACCGGATCGCTTCTGCGGTCCGGTTTTTTTTCGTCTGGAGTCAACTCAGCGAGCGCGATTCTGCACCGCTCCGGCAGCATCTTGAGGCCACGCTTTTTAAGACAGTCGAGCCGGGTTTGCGACGGGCTGACGACGCAGGATCGACATCTCGACCATATTCAGTACAGACATATAAAACGAGAGTGGCAGTCGGGTCAGGTATGAGAACCCGCTGATCAGATTTGACGTCATCAACAATAAACAGCTGGCTTCGCGTGTGTGGCCCGGGACTCGTCGCGGCGGTCCTGGTCGTGGTTGGCGTTATCGCCATCTATGGCGCCGGTGTCGACGATACGTTCATTCTTGACGACGCCCACAATATTTCCCCGATCGCCATGAACCCCGAGCTGCCGCTGTGGGTACGTGTGAAGGACTACGCCGCCGAACAGATCGCGGGCCCCACCGGGCGTCCAGTCGCGGCGCTGACGTTTTTCCTGAACGCAACCGAGTGGCCAACGTCGGCGAAGCCTTTCAAGATCACCAACATTCTGATTCATCTGCTCGCCGGATTGTTCGTGGGCCTCTTGAGCAACGTGTTGCTCAAATCGATGAGGCTCGCTGATACCCGACACCGGCTGCTGGCGTCGACTTTCGCGGCTGCCATCTGGCTGCTGCACCCGATACAGGTCTCAACGACGCTCTACGT
>CALHMG010000341.1 GCA_938034705.1 uncultured Gammaproteobacteria bacterium | reverse complement strand
GGGCAAAAGCGTGACACGACGGGCTATACGTTCGATTCGCTCAACCGTGAGACGTCCATGACGCCACCGACCGGTACCCGCTCGAACACGCGTTGGCAGTATCGAAGCGGTGGTGGGCTCATTCAGAAGACCGAGCGCGGCTCTATTGTGGCCACCAATACCTATGACGAATTTGGCCGCCGCGTTCTCGCGCAAACGGGCGATGTGTACACGAGTTTTGGCTACGACGCGCTTGATCGTCAGACGTTTGTAGGTCGTTCATCGAACTACGCCGACCCAGGACCGGGTGGCACGGAGATTGAATACGACGCGCTCGGGCGTGTGACCAAAAAGACCACGGTTTCAGACAATGGTGTCAACCTGAGTTCGGCCAAAACCGCGTACAACTCCACCAACTCATATGTTTACACCGACGAGCAGGGGCGGCGCACGCGCTTTACCTATGAGGCCTACGGTGACCCCGACGCCAACTGGGTCACGCTGACCGAATCGCCTCTGGATATCACGACGACGGTGGTCAAGAACAAGCTTGGCCAGACGCTATCGGTCAAGCAGGACAATTTGACCCGACGTTTCGAGTTCGATAACCAGTTCAACATTATCAAGGAAGTGCACCCCGAAACTGGCGTAACCGTCAACACATACTATGACAACGGCTCCCTGAAAACGCGTCAGGTGGCAGGTGCCATCAAGCGCACGTTTGAATACGATCGCGCCAGTCGACTGACGCGCAAGATTTATTCCGGCAACAACCGCTCCACGATTACGTCGTATATCCCCAACGGCAACGTGTGGAAGGTGGTTCACCTTGGCGCGACCACCACGGAGTACGACTACGACGCCAACGGCAATCGCACCCGCAAGACTCTGTCGCTCAAGTCGCTGCAGACGGGCCCGCGACGTGACTTCACCCTGAGGTATGCCTACAACGATCTCGATCAGCTTGAGTCCATGACGTATCCCGATGGCGATACCGTGAGCTACAGCCCGGATGATCTTGGCCGGCCGACCGAGGTGACGTCGCCCGGCGCCGATTACGTGACCCGCGTCGACTACTGGCCCAACAACAGCATTCGCAGCATGCGTTATGCCAACGGTGTAACCACCGAGTTTGCCCAGGACGAGCGCCAGCGCGGCAGCGGCGTGCTCGCGTCAGGTCCCCAGGGCCGTATCGTCGATCTGTCATACGACATTTCTCATGTGGGTAACGTGATTGCGATTGACGATGGCATCAATCCGGCGTTGAGCAAACGCATGAACTACGACCCTGTCGATCGACTGAACACCGTAAGCCGTGCGAGCGGCGGGGTGACGCATTCGTTCAAGTACGACAAGCTCGGCAACATTGTGGAAAAAACGGCTCTTGGCGTTGGCATGACGCTGACCTATAACAGCAGCACAAACCTGCTGACGGGGTCGCGCATTCCCCGTAGCACCACGTTGTGCCGCTACTTTCCAAGCAACGGCAAAGTGCCGTCGGGCTCAACGGGTGTCGCAACCAGCCCGAGTGGGTACAGCGTGCCCATATGTAACTTTGGCCGTACTTACCGCCACACCGAGAACAACACGTACCGGTACGACGATTTTGGCAACGTGACCAGCGACGGCCGCAATACCTATGTATACGATGCATCGTCCAATCTGGTCGCGATAACGAACCTGAACGTACGATACGAGTACGATGGCTCCGGCCAGCGCACCGCCAAATACGCGGTGGGCGCTGCCAAGAAAGACGTGTCGGTCTACGACGAAGCCGGGCAGCTGCTGTACGAGGACAAGGCCAGCGAGGCCTCGCGTATCAATTACATCGTTCTGGGCAATCAAACCATCGCCAAAAAGGCGGTGTGTGATCCGAGCGTCGACGGCGACAATGACGGCATCCCGTATTGTGTAGAACGCGAACAGCGCATGAGTGACCGCGACGCGAGTGATGCACTCAAGGACTTTGATAGCGACGGGCTTAATAACCTTGGTGAGTACACCAACAAAACCCGCTACGACGTCGCCGACAGCGACGGCGATCAGGTGCCCGACGGTTTTGAAGTGACCTACGGCAGCAATCCGCTGGTGAGCAATGCCGGCGCCGATGCGGATGCCGATGGCCTCAGCCTGCTGGTGGAGTACCGAAACGGTACCAACCCGGTTGTTTCGGATCTGCCGCCACCGCCGCCACCTCCTGTAATACCGCCGCCTGCGACAACATCGCGGCCCAAGGTCCCGATATCCGGCCGACCCATGCCGAGCCGAGGGAGGTTTAACTTCCGATGAAATACGCTATGAACAGCCTGCGACGACGCGTCGCACTTGGGTTCGCCGCACTGCTGGTGCTGAGTGCGCCTGTGGCCCAGGCCGCAACCGAAATCACGTTCTTTCATAACGACCTGCTCGGGTCACCGGTCGCGGCCACAGACGAAACCGGCGCCATCAAATGGCGCGAGGGTTATCACCCGTACGGTGCGCGAACCAACGTCGAGCCCGAAGCCGAACGCCACGACCTGTGGTACACGGGCAAGACCGAGGACGCCGAGTCCGGCCTCGTTTATCTGAACGCCCGGTACTACGACAGCGAAGCCGGTCGCTTCATGGCGATCGACCCGATCGGCTTTCGCGCCGACAGCATTCATAGCTGGGGACGGTATACGTACGTAAATAACAATCCTTACCGATACACCGACCCAAGCGGCAATATTCCGGTTGAGACCTTTGCAGATGGTGCAGAAGTTCTCCTCAGTGCGGGAAGAGTGTTCGGTGCGACAGGTGCTTTCTTCTGGGGTGTCGCGACCAACAACCAGGCGCTACAGAACGTTGCGGTAAAAGGCCTGGAAGATCTTCAGACTGACATGGTCTTGGCGACGGCTGCTCTGGTGACGCCGTATGTGTCCTCGGCTACCTATAGCGCTGTCGATGCAACCAAAATGACGATGCAGATGGCCAAGTCAAAAAAGAAGCCTCTGCGTGAGTGGTTTAACGGGGCGGTACTTGCATTAGAGATAGCCGTCGCGGCCGCAAATTATGGCTACACGAGTGACGTCGGGGCCAGCGACATAGATTTCCAGCTGGACGACCCCGCCACCACCCAGATAGAGAAGCGTGAAGGCCGTGATCCACCGAAAAAACGAGTCAAACCCAAACCAGGGTGGTGGAACCGGTTCAACATCAAGAGAAAAAAGGGCCACAACAAAAGAGTTCAAGACTTATTCTGAGTCAGGCCGCGGGAACGCTGTGGCAAGTATTGTCACGAGCCGTCCAAAGTGGCATCGGCGTCAAACTCGGGTAATCTCACGATGCCGCCATCAT
>CALHMG010000340.1 GCA_938034705.1 uncultured Gammaproteobacteria bacterium | reverse complement strand
TCGTCGGGCGGCAAACACCGGGATCTACCGTATTCGTGGTTGGGGAGCAAAGCGGGAACTCCCGACTCTAGACGACTTGGTTTTCTTGGGAGCCTCGATGTCGCGTTATCCGCTCGAAGGCTATCGCGAGACGTGCAATACCGAGGTGACGCTGGGTGATCGCTTCGCGAGCAAGCCCATTCACCTGAAAATACCGATCACCATCGCAGGAATGTCCTTCGGTTCGCTCTCGGGGCAGGCCAAAGAGGCTCTGGGTCGTGGCGCATCGGCGGTCGGCACCTCAACTACGACGGGTGATGGCGGCATGACCGAGGAAGAACGCGGCCACTCGACGCAGCTTGTGTATCAGCTGCTGCCGTCGCGTTACGGCATGAATCCGGATCATCTTCGGCGTGCCGACGCGATCGAGGTTGTGGTCGGCCAGGGCGCCAAGCCCGGCGGCGGCGGTATGCTGCTCGGTCAGAAAATTAATGAACGTGTTGCCGAAATGCGCACGCTGCCGGCAGGTGTTGATCAGCGATCAGCGTGCCGACACCCTGACTGGACCGGCCCTGACGATCTTGAAATCAAGATCGAGGAGCTGCGTGAAATCACGGATTGGGAAAAGCCGATTTTCGTCAAGGTTGGCGCGGCGCGTCCTTATTACGACACGGCGCTTGCCGCGAAGTCCGGTGCGGACGTGGTCGTCGTCGACGGCATGCAGGGCGGAACGGCCGCAACGCAGGAAGTATTTATTGAGCACGTTGGAATTCCGACACTGCCGGCGGTGCGTGAGGCCGTACGCGCGTTGACCGAGCTTGGGCTGCATCGAAAGGTTCAGCTGGTTGTTTCGGGTGGAATTCGTAACGGGGCTGATGTTGCCAAAGCACTGGCGCTCGGTGCCGACGCGGTTTCGATCGGCACCGCGGCGCTGATTGCTCTTGGCGACAACGATCCCGCGCTTGAGAAGGAGTACAAAAAGCTTGGCACCACGGCCGGCGCCTATGACGACTGGCACGAGGGTCTGGATCCTGCAGGTATTACGACGCAGGTGCCAAAACTGGCAAAACGGCTCGATCCTGAAAAGGCCGGCCGCAGACTCGCCAACTACCTCACCGTCATGACGATGGAAGCGCAGACTCTGGCGCGGGCGAACGGCAAAAGCGATGTACGCAATCTTGAGCCGGAAGATCTTGCCGCGCTGACGGTCGAAGCGGCTGCAATGGCGGGCGTACCGCTTGCGGGCACACGCTGGATACCGGGCCAGGGCTACTGAACCCTCAATGGCGGCTCTGAGCGTAGACGACACTATCGCGGTGATTGGAGCCGGCACCATGGGTGCCGGCATTGCTCAGGTTGCCGCCGCTGCCGGCCACCGGGTGTATCTGTTTGACAGTGCGCCAGGTGCCGCGGTCCGCGGCGTCGACAAAATCACCGCGGCACTGCAGCGTCGTGTCGACAGCGGCAAGGCGGATCAGGGTGAGGTCGACGCTCTGATCGGCCGCATCAACCCGGTAGATCCTTCGGACGGTCTTGTTGGACTGGCCAGCGCCAGTCTGATCATCGAAGCAATTGTCGAAAACCTCGAAGTCAAACGCGCGCTGTTTGAAGAACTCGACACGGTGATCGGCAAAGACACGATTCTTGCGACCAATACGTCGTCGCTTTCGATCACCGCGCTGGCCCGGGACATTGAAAATCCGGCACGCGTTGTTGGCATGCATTTTTTCAACCCGCCACCGCTCATGGCTTTGGTCGAGGTGATTACCGGGCTTCAAACCAGTGAAGAGGTCGCTCAGACCGTTTCCGACACGTGCGTGGCATGGGGCAAGTCACCGGTGTTTGCCAAGTCGACACCGGCTTTCATTGTGAATCGCGTGGCCCGGCCGTACTACGCCGAGGCGTATCGCGCAATCGAAGAGGGCGCGTGTGACTTTGCCACCGTTGATGCTCTTATTCGAGAATCCGGTGGCTTTCGAATGGGGCCATTCGAGTTGATGGACCTGATCGGTATCGACGTCAACTATGCGGTGACCTGCTCGGTTTTTGAAGCGTTTTACAACGACCCGCGTTACAGGCCTTCGCTGCTGCAGCGGGAAATGGTCGATGGCGGGTTGCTCGGACGAAAGACGGGTCAGGGTTTTTTCCGCTACGGCGATGATCGCGAAGTACCGCAACCGGCAACGGCCGCGCCTGCGCCAGCACCATCGAACATTGAGGTCTGCGGCGACGCCGGTCAGCTTGCGCCACTGCTCGAAAAATGGTCGGCCGCGGGCATCAAAGTGGATTTCTCTGAAGGCGACGGGCGACTGCGGGTCGACGGCATCAATGTGGCTGTCACCGAAGGACGCCCGGCGACCGAACTCTCTGCCGCGGATGATGAGCCCTGGGTTCTCGTTGATCTCGCGCTCGACTACAGCGCGTGTACTCGCGTAGGTATCGCGAGCTGCCGGCAGTACCCGGATTCAGCAGACGTGGTTGCCGGTCTGTTTCAGTCTGCCGGCAAAGCGGTGTCGGTGATTGCCGATCACCCCGGATTGATCGTGATGCGAACGATCTCGATGCTGATCAACGAAGGCTACGAAGCGGTCCACTGTGACGTGGCCGATGCTGCGTCCATCGATACCGCCATGCGAGGCGGGGTGAACTGGCCCCAGGGGCCTATGGCCATCGCCAATCAGATCGGAACCTGGGAAGTGCTCGAGGTGCTCGAGAATCTGCACGAGCTGTATCTCGATGACCGATACCGGCCGAGCCTTGGGTTTCGAGAGGCCGTATGGAGCGACGCGAACTGAGCGTTCGCCGCTACTTGACAGTGATGGTGATTTTTTTCGACACGACCGGCGGGTTGTGCGGAACATGATTGTGGTCACCCATCAGCAGCTGCAGCGTATGTACCCCGGGCTCAAGCTCAATCACCGCTTCGGTCTGCCCGGCGCCAAAATGTCGATGATGCTTGTCGGCCGGAATCTCCTCGTCGGCTTCGGGTAGATCGGTGTCGATCAGCAGGTGATGGTGGCCTGCGTCGCGAAACGCGGTTCCCGCCGGGACGACACCCATATTGCGCAGACCGAACCACACTCTGAATTTGCGTCGGTTGATGACCTCACCGTCGTTGGGCCATCCGATGTACACAACGGCATCCGCCGGAGCGCTGGAACGGTCATCGGCCTGAACGGTCGTGGCGGTCGCCAACACCGCGGCGAGCGAGATCGCTGCCGTGCACAGCCAGCTGGCGGACAGAAGTTTGCGCAATGATGCAGTCATTACGGCACGGTGATCGTGATCTGTTTCGACTTGACCACCGGGTTGTGCGGCACGTGCAGGTGGTCGGCGAACAATAGTTGCAGCGTGTGTTTGCCCGGACCAAGCTCGATACGAGCCTCACTCTGTCCTTTGCCGAAGTGAATGTGATTTCGGTCGGCAGGAATTTCTTCATCCAGAGGCGGTAGCTCTGTGTCGATCAACAGATGGTGATGCCCCGTGTTCTCCCGATCAATGCCGGCGGGTGCGATGCCGGCGTTTCTCAGACCGAACCGAACCCAGACCTTGCCGCCCTTGATGACCGCGCCGTCCTTGGGCCAGATGAAGTACACCAGCGCGTCGTCAGTGATCGGCGTGTCGCCCGCATGGGTGACAGGAACGACGGCGACCAGTGCGCCAAGCAGCGTCAGGGAGCACAGGCGTTTCAGGTCGAACACGGATTGGTGATCAGCGTTGTCGCTTGAGCCAGGGAACAGAAAACGGAACATGGTGTAGCGCCTTTGGGGTAGAAACCGGTCAATGTCATGACCGTACCGAAGGCCACTGATGATTGCCATCACGTTCGATAGTTCT
This sequence comes from uncultured Gammaproteobacteria bacterium, assembly GCA_938034705.1. Taxonomy (GTDB): domain Bacteria; phylum Pseudomonadota; class Gammaproteobacteria; order Arenicellales; family CALHMG01; genus CALHMG01. The sequence goes on along the minus strand of CALHMG010000340.1, from coordinate 20,634 downwards.
GTTGGGTGTAATCCGAATATGCGATCATCGTTGCGGGAAAATTTTCGCTGGAAAATTGAAGCACGATCGCTTCACTTTCGGGCGCAACGCATGTCGAAAGCTTGGGCGGCAACTGCAATGACGACGACAATGACGACCACAATGACGACGACCACCTTATCGTGTCGGAACACACGAGCACACTTTTTTACTAGCGGTGAATGCGACGCCAGGCGTAGTTCGCGTCTAAAGCTGTTCGCGGGTGATCACACCGGCGCCAGACTTAGTAAGTTCCACTTACTCGAGCTGACTGGTCGTTTTGTGCACCGTATTCTGGCCCTTCGTCTGGCTGGCGGCCCTGCGCTCGCGAGACTGGTCCTGGCGCTCGTCGTGGGTTCTGGGCTGTGGCTCGGCGACACGGTCGCCGGTTTCGAGTCACGGTCCGCGCAAGCCGGGGTCGTGACCCAGCAGACGCCGGAACGTATCGAGCTCGAATTCTGGCGCGCGATCAAAGACAGCACGGATCCGGACGAATTTCAGGCCTATCTCGACGCCTATCCCAAAGGTAAATTCGCGGCGATAGCGCGCATCCGGGTCAAAAGTCTGCGCAAATCTCAGGCCACCAGCGCGCCGGCGCCTGCGCCACAACCTGCGGCGCCTGTGCCCGCGAAACAAACGCAGCCGAAAACAGCACCCGCAAAACCGAAGCCGGCGACATCGGCCGAGGCATTGATAGAGCTGCCGGCGGGCGTCTATCGAGACTGTGGGCGATGTCCCGAGATGGTGGATGTGCCGCTCGGCAGCTTCAACATGGGCTCGGCATCCGAGCCGTCCAGCAGCCCCGTCAGAAGCATTGCGATCGATTACAACTTTGCGGTTGCCCGCAGCGAAGTAACGATTCTGCAATGGGCATTGTGTGTCGAGGAAGGAGGCTGCAAGGAGAACAGCCGTCACGAGGGTATTGACGGCGCGCGACCGGCGATCAATCTGAGTTGGGAAGACGCGAATGACTATGCAAACTGGCTCAGTGAATACACCGGTCGCACCTACAGGCTGCTGAGCGAATCAGAATGGGAGTATGTTGCAAGGGCCGGCAACGAGCAGAACTACTGGTGGGGCGAAGGCGCCACCAACGGCATGAGTGACTGTCGCGACTGCGGTGGCGAATGGGATAAAACTGCACCACTCGCCGCACTCGTTTTCCCGGCGAACGGATTTGGAATTCACGGCACGAGCGGTGGCGCCCAGGAGTGGGTCACCGACTGCTGGAGCGACAACCATAACAACGCCAAGGCGGACGGCAGCGCCGTGGTCACCGACAACTGCAGTCAGCGTGTCCTGCGCGGCGGGTCCTGGCGAAGCAAGGTTCCTGCCGTCATGAACCACAGTCGATCGTCCTATGAAGCAAGCGTTCGTTACATCACCAACGGTGCCCGGGTCGCGCTGGACACCACCGAGCTGCCGCGACTGATCGAATAGGCAGGGCGCACTCAAACCGATTCCTTCATCCCATACCCCAACCGAAGTTTAGCGACCGACAGAACACCTCGATGTCTCAATGAGCGAACAGCTGACGATCTTTTTCGCCGATATTGGCGGCAGCACCGCGCTGTATCAGAAGCTTGGAGATGCGGCCGCGCACAAAGTTGTTACCGATGCGATGGCGGTGATGAGCGAAAACGTTGCGCATCACGATGGTGAGTTGTTGCGAACCATCGGGGACGAGGTGCTCGCAGTTTTTCAGGCGCCTTCCGACGCGTTTTACTGCGCGCTGTCAATGCAGAACAGCTTTGAGGCCAGCGAGTTGAGCGTGCGTGTCGGGTTTCACCACGGCGAATCGATTCGCGACTCTGGTGACGTCTATGGCAATGCCGTGAACCTGGCTGCCAGACTCTCGTCGCTGGCCAAAACAGGCGAAATCGTCACGTCGGCAGATACCGTCGAACAGTTCGGTCCTGGTGTTCTTGAGGCGGCTTCGTGTGTCACCGAGAGGCTTGCCAGCGTCGCGCTCAAGGGGATTGATGATCCGATCGATGTGCATCGTATCGAGGCGACGGACGCAACGCGTACAGGAATCCTGTCGCGAACGATGATGATGACAACCCGTGCGCCGATGCTCGTGTCCACTCTGATCCTGACCTACGACGACCAGACGCACCGCTTTGTTGAGGGCAAGATCACGGTCGGACGCAGCCCCGGCTGCGACATTCAGGTAGATGTTGCCAGTGCCTCCAGAACCCACGGCTTTTTCGAATACAAAAACAACAAGTTCTGGTTTACCGACGAAAGCTCGAACGGGACCTGGTACTGCAGAAATGGTGAAGACTGTCTGAAGCTGATTCGCGAAACGACAATCGTTTCGGCGACAGGCTCGTTCGGCATTGGTTTCGCACCCGACGAGCGTGCCAGAGCGAATGCCAGCGACGGCGTGATTGGCTTTCAGATCAAAGCCGAGATTGTTGAGCGCAGCGACTGATCAGTCTGTTGTTGTCGATAAACATCGCCGAGCATCCCGCCGGGATGTGATCAGTTTGCTCGGGTCGTGATTATGATTTTTTGCGCCGCAACCGATCCACCGGCGTCCTTGAGTGCTTTGATCTGTTTCACCAGAGTTGCCGCATAGGTTTCCGAGCCTTCGGGATCCGTATTCGATCTGCCGGTAAACAACGGGGCGCTGGACGCAATCACCGTAATGAGTTCCTGGCCGAAAGGGGGCGCGATGTCCCAGCGTTCGATGTCACCTTCTTCACCGAGTAGTGTCGTTTCCCCTTTGGCATATTGGTTGGCCTGCTCGCTGGTTTCAGACAGCAGGTGCACGACAGACCCATCAAGCGTGAAGTAGTCGACATACAGATGGTTGGTGTCAAAGGAGTCCGTGCTGATCTCAAGCACCAGTCGATCGCCTTCGGCGAGTTCATTGTTTGCTTTGTCGGTCGTAATGGACAGTGTCTGGCTGCTCGCGTCGTTCCAGTGCGCCGCGAAGGCGTTGACGACACTGCAGAAAGTGTCCGGAAAGACACTCAGGCCGCTGTCGTCGACGGTACCTGTTTTGGCGATTTCCCGAGTAATGCGATCCGCGCTCGTTGCGTCGATGGATCCCGTGATCGTCGCCCGGGTATCGGCCACTGTAGCCGATGCCGCGCCACAGCTGGCGCCGGCAAGAAGCTGATTCACCGAGGCGGTGTCCATCGCTGGTGTGGATGGCGTGGACGGCGTCGGCGGCGCTGCCGCCGTCTGCGTTTTCGCCGCAACCGCGTTGTCGGCAACGGGTTCGGGTTTTTCAGAACCCGAAAATGCGAACAGCACGGCGCCAATAATGGCAGCGCCCGCCACGCCGATCAGCGCCCAGGGCAGCTGGCGTTTGCCTGTAGAGCCATCGCCGGTCGCGGTTCGCGGTGTCGGCGACACCGCGGTGTCGGGTGTCGACGAATCAACTGCCGGACTCTGCGCGGAGGGTGGCGAAGGATTCAGTGCGGCGGCGACTTCGGTCGGGCCCGTCACCAGTGTCGCGATATCGTCCTGGGACACGGGTTCGGTCGGCGCCGCAACGCTGGGAGGCGCGTATTCGGGTGCTGGCGAAAAGCCGAGCAGGTCACGCCATTGCGCGATCGACTGGGGGCGTTGCTCCGGCTTGAAACGCATCGACTGATCGATGCCGGCGAGAAATTGAGGATCGAATCGTCCTTTGCCGGCCGCGGTCGCCGGTGACTCGGTCTGCTCTTTGCCTTCAAGTCGATCACGCGCGAGCATTAACGCATCGGCATGAGATTTGCCCGCGATGCCGCGGTAAATCGTGCAGCCGATCGCGTAGATATCGGTCCAGGGGCCCTGATTGTCCTGGTCACGGCTGGCGTTATATTGCTCGAACGGCGCGTATCCCGGCGACACCATCGCGGTCAGCGTCTGTGTTTCCATGCCAAGCGCCTGGCGCGCGGAACCAAAATCAAGCAGCACCGGCACGTCGTGTTCTTTCAGATAGATATTGGCGGGCTTGATATCGCGATGAACGAAGCCCGCCTGATGCACGACCTCGACGCCGTCGATCAAGGCGCGCAGCATCATTTTCAGCTCGTCTTCGGAGGTCAGTCTTCCTTCGCGATACGCCGCTTCAAGATTCTGTCCCTTCTGGTACTCCATGACGATGTAGGCCGTGTTGTTGGCCTCAAACACGCTGTGTACCAGCACGATGTTCGGGTGTCTGAACTTGGCAAGGGTTCGCGCCTCCTCAACAAATCTCTGCAGACCCCATTTGTAGGTGTCGGCGTGAGAGTCGGACAGCGGCTGAACCGTTTCATCGCCCGCTCGCAGCGCGAGGGTGCTCGGCAGGAACTCCTTGATCGCAACTTCGGTATTCAGATTGGTGTCGTGCGCGAGGTAGGTAATCCCGAAGCCGCCGCGGCCAAGCACGCGAGAGATGGTGTACCAGTGCAGCTTGTGGCCTTCGGAAAGAACGTTGAGATGAGTGCTCGGTGAAGCCATGACGATCGCCGCATAGAGGTTTACAAAAGAGTACTGCGACCATACTCGCTGTCAGTCGGTGCGATCCAGCAAAACCGGTTTGGTGTAGTACGGAAGTGTGTCTGTCCTGACTCGATGCTCACCACGTTCTTCTAATGTGCCTATGTAGTGCGCGATCTCTTCGAGCGGCGCGAACCACACGTTGCGCTCGCTCAGGGTCTTTTCCAGCCAGTTCTGCATGACGCGCCAGCGCGCCAGTCGACCGGTCAAAAACGGATGCAGGATCGGCATCCACAGACCGCCCGCTTCGTAGTGCGCCTCAAATTCCTCAAAAAAACTGTTCAGCCCGACACTCGGCGCCTGCACCGGCATCATGTAGCCGATTTCTTCGTAGTGGGCGAAGGGCGGCCAGTCATCGGTGCCCCAGTGCACGGGGATTTCCAGCACGGAACCCTGATCGGTCTGAAGGCGATACGGAATGTCGTCGCCCATCAGTGAACTGTCGTAGAGCAGGCCCCGTTCGATCAGTAGATCCACAACCCCCTGAGTCATGTTGTATACCGGTGCCCGGTAGCCGCGCGGATCCCGGCCGGTCATTTTCCGGTGTACCGCAAGCGCGCGATCAAACCAGTACACCTGCTCTTGGGCACCGTGGTCGGTGGGATTCTCGTGGACGTAACCGTGGTGGCCGATTTCGTGGCCGTCCTTGAGTATGGCTTCAATCGTGTCCGGGTACTGCTCCATGCACCATGCGGGAATGAAGAACGACTGCTTGATGCCAAGATTCTTGTAGGTTTCAAGTATTCGCGGTACCGCCACCTGGGGGCCGTACTTGCCCATTGAAATGGGGTACAGACGATTGTGTCCATCTTCGGGGCGCGCGACGTGGATGAGACTGTCGGCGTCCATGTCGAACGTCAATGCACAGGCGCACTGCGCGCCATCAGGCCAGGGAATCGGGTTTGCAATCATGGTCGTGATGATATGCTGCCTGCCATGACAGATAAAACAATCAACGACTGCATTGATGCTGCGATCCATCAGGCAGGGCTGTGTCAGGCTGAAGATGTACCGGCCGCCGGCGCGGTGCTGACCGATGGTGCAGGCATTGTTGCGTCAGGGCGCACGCGACGCGTTGAGATGAACGATCCGATTCGGTTCGCGGCAATGGACTGCATATCGAACGCCGGGAGACGCAATGATCAGGCCGAGCTGACGTTGTGTCTTTCCCATGAACCCAACTGGCTCGAGGCCGGGACCATTGTTCAGTTCGGCATCGGCCGAGTGGTCGTGGGTGATCGGGAGGCGCTTGCGACATCCGAGACGCTGGGATTTCTCAAGGCACGTCAGGTCAGCGTCGAGGTGGTGAAGGATTGAACGATACTGATCGACAGTTTATGGCCAAAGCGCTGGAGATGGCGCAAAAGAGCTATGACGAGGGCGGCGTTCCGGTCGGGGCGGTGATGGTAGAAGGCGACGAGGTGATTGCGGCCGGCCACAACCGGCGCGTCCAGCACGACGACAGCGTGTCCCACGGCGAGACCGACTGTTTGCGCCAGGCCGGGCTGCGTGAGAGCTACGACGGCATCACGCTCTACACGACATTATCCCCGTGCATGATGTGCTCAGGCTCGGTGCTGCAGTTCGGCATTCGCCGGGTCGTAATTGGTGAGGACGAAAACTTCCCGGGCAACGCAGACTTTCTTCGATCTCGCGGTGTCGATGTCCTGATCCTCAACGATGAGGGCTGCAAATCGCTGATGGGGCGATTCATCAAAGAGCGACCGGATATCTGGTTTGAGGACATCGCGGGTCGCGAAGAGGTGTGACGCAGGGTATTCGAGAGCGGTAAACTCCGCGCCATGAATACGAACACGAATATCGCCCCAACCAGAGTCAGTTCGTGGAACGACTTTGATCCGCTCAAGCACGTCATTGTCGGTCGTGCTGACCTCACCTGCATCCCGCCGTCCGAGCCTGCGACCGAAGCGAAGGTGCCCGAAGACAGCGACATGCGTGGCATGTGGGGTCCGAGGCCAACCCAGACCGTCGAAATGGCCAACGTCCAGCTGGATAATCTGGTGTCGGTGCTCGAAGCGCGGGGCATTCGGGTTGATCGCCCGGAACCGCTGCAGTGGAATCAGGCCGTCACCACGCCTGACTTTCGCACCGAGTCAATGTTCGGCTGCATGCCCCCGCGCGATGTGTTGCTGACTGTCGGCAAGGAAATACTTTCCGCGCCGATGTCGTTCCGGTGCCGCTATTTCGAATACCTCGCGTATCACAGTCTGATGCAGAAGTATTTCGATGAGGACCCGGGCTTTCGATGGGAGCAGGCCCCGCGCCCGCGCCTTGGCGATCAGTCCTATCAGGATGGCTATTTCGACGAGATCACAATCGAGGAACGCCTGAAGCGTACGGCGGCGCTGGATTTTGTGACCACAGAGAACGAACCCCTGTTCGACGCGGCAGACATCATGCGTATCGGCAAGGATCTTTTTTGCCAGCACGGGCTGACCACCAATCGACGCGGTATGCAGTGGTTGCAGCGCCACTTTCCCGATCACCGTGTGCACTCGGTTAATTTTCCGGGCGACCCTTATCCGATTCATATCGACGCGACATTTGTGCCGCTGCGCCCCGGATTGATCATGAACAATCCCAAGCGCAAGCTGGCGGACGGTCAGCGCTACATCTTTGAAAAAAATGGCTGGGAAATCGTGGACGCTGCGCCGCCAGCTCACGACACGCCGCCGCCTTTGTGTTACTCGAGTGTCTGGCTGTCAATGAACTGTCTTGTGATTGACCACAAGACCGTGGTGGTCGAAGCGAGCGAGGTCAACCAGAGCGAGCAGCTCGACAAGCTTGGGTTTGAGGTGATTCCGGTCGCCTTCAGAGACGCCTATCCTTTTGGCGGCGGACTGCATTGCGCAACGGCCGATGTGCTGCGCGAAGGAACCTGTGACGACTACTTTCCGAGCCAGGTCCCCGGTACGCAGATCACGCCGGCCTGAAATCAGGCCTTATCTCAGGCCTGATTTCAGGCCTGATCTCAGGGAAAGGATTTTTCCGGCGTATAGCTGGCAAAAGAATCCAGCGTCTGTCGATTGCACTGCTCCTGAAGGGCACTGCCCTGGATCACAGCGGCGACACACTTGTAGGTATCGCGCATTTTCTGCGTCGTCGCGTTTTCTTCGATGCACACGGTCGCAACGCCGGCGACGATGCCCTGTTGACGTTCGATCAGATCAATTCCGGCATTCATGGTGCCGCCGGTCTCGACCCACTGATCCACCACCAGTACGCGCGTGCCCGGTTTAAAGGCCGGTTTGCGCAGTTCCATATCCTGGGTGCGTCCGGAGTAGTTGGTAAAGGTGATGGCGTCGGTGTCTACCGGGATCTTTCCGGCTTTACGCACGGGCAGAAAACCCGCGCCCAGTCTCACAGCCAGCCCTGTACCGAGAACAAAGCCCATGGCGTCGAGTCCGGCGACAACATCGATCTTGTCGTCGGCAAACGGCTCGCCAAGATCGTCGAGAATCGCGCTGAACGTCGCCGCGTTCGAATACATTGACGACGGGTCCAGCCAGGCAAATTTGTCGCCTTTGAGGTTGGGTGCCATGTGGCTGAGATAGGGTCTCGCGTCTCGCTGACTCATAGGAAGTTCCTGTGGCGGCCTTGGGGATGTTGTTCGGATTGTTCAGGCGGGGGTTCAGTGCGTTCCTGAGTATGGATGTTCGCGACAGATCCTCAGGAGCAATTCCAGGCGCTGCTGATCGAGGTTGTAGAAGTCATCTTTGACGTTAATGCCGGTCGCAACAAGCATGGCGTCAATGTCACTCGCGTAACGAGACACATTCTCCGGGGTGATCCCCGAAGCGATTCCGAGCGGCGCATCGCCGATGCCGGATCGGAAGCTGGCGATTTTATCGAGATCGGCTTCATGTCCCGTTGCGACACCGGACGTCGTGACCACGTCCATCCAGTCGACGGCAATGCTCGCTGATTTTCGGTAGTCGGCCGGGTCAACCTCACGCTGCTTTTTGAAAGCGGTGCCGCCAAAGTAAAGACCATCCCAGCCGCAGGTCACGCGCGTGCGTGAAATCTCACTCGCCTCGGTTTGAGCGTCCGCGTGTTCGTCGATGCGGGCGTCGTCGGCCCAGTAGGCGTCCACCTGGGTGCCGCTGTCCTGCAACTCGGCGAGTATCGGAAACGCATCCTTGCCGGTTACGGCGAGAAAGTTGACGCCAAGCCAGGCTTTTGGAAAACGTGACCGCACGTGCTGAATAATGGGCAAAAATTCTTCGACCCCGAAGTCATGATTGATCAAAAAAACACCAGTCGCGCCCGCGGTCAGGGCGAGTTTGGTATTGCGTTCCGCCTGGGCGTTGTCGAGGACATGAATGACCGGAAAGATCACGGGTCCGGCGACGTCAAACCGTTTGTGGAATTCGTATCGATTCATAAGTTTAGAGCGGTTTCTGGTGCAAGTTGTTGAGGTCCGGGGTTCGGTTTCGGTGCACGTTGCGCAGGACTGGGGCTTGGAGCATCGAGCCACAGTCGGGCAAAGTCTCGTGCTAGCGTCCCTGGCGACACACAGCATACATCCCTAACGCTCATCCCCGACCTCGGAATAAAAATATGACTCACAAGACCAAATCCAACCGTCGCGAATTTCTCAAAAAGACCGGAGCACTGTCAGCACTGGTTGCAGCACCCTACATCGCCACGGGCCGCAAAGCGCACGCGGCGCCGGTTGAACTCAACATGCTCGCCTGGTACGGCCATGCAGAGCCCGACATCGTTGAAGAGTTCGAGGCGAAGAACAACGTCAAGTTCAAGCCGAAATACTATGCCGGCGGCGACAACATGCTTGCGCTGATTTCGCAATCGCCTCCAGGTACCTACGACGTGATTCTCTCTGACGGTGAATTCGTGCAGCAGCTCAATGCCGCGGGTTACATCGAAGAGATGGATGCGGCCGACTACAATTTTGACGACTACTTCCCGGAGTTTCAAAAATTTCCGGGTCACTGGGATGGCGACAAACTGTTTTCGGTGATGATTCGTTTTGGTTACCTCGGCGTGTCCTTCAACACCGACCTCGTGTCACACAAAGAAGCGATGAACTACGATGTCCTGTGGGACAAGAAACTCACGGGCAAGGTTGGACACTTTGACTGGCATCTGCCGAATCTGGGTTGTCTTTCGCTGCGCGACGGCAACAACAAGCCGAGCCCATTCGACATTGGCGACGACCAGTGGAAAAAGCTCCAGGAATCAACAATGTCCCTCAAACCCCAGGTTGCGGGTTATTTCGACTACGGCGGCACTTTCAGTTCACTGAAAAACGGTGACGTTCAGGCCATGTGTGGCATCGGCGACTGGATCACTGGCGTGCTGCTCAAAGACGGCGCTAAAGTTGATTCGGTTGTGCCGGAGCAGGGCGGTCTGCAGTGGACGGAATCTCTGTCCATCGGCAAGGGCACAAAGCACCGGGAGCTCGTGAAGTCTTTCATTCAGTACATGACCTCGCCAGCCGGACAGGTGCGCTCTGCTCAGATGGCAGCGTATCCCGGCATGCTGCCGATGAAATCAGGATGGAAGGCGTTGAACGAAGCCGCTCCGGCCGAAGCCAAGCGACAGCGTATGGTGCTGAGCGGACCCAACTGCCTCGACGACATCCGTGAAGGTCGTATTCATTATCGCGACATCCCGAAGCAGCAGAGTCTGGAAGACTGGAACGACTTCTGGTCCGAGTACAAAAACGCATAACGTGACATTCGAAAACGTAGACACGTTTTCATTGACTGTTCTGTTGCGCCCCGCTGCTTGTCAGGCAGCGGGGCGCCTTTTCATAAAATGGCAAGTTGATCAGCCGTGCTGATCAGAGTTGAGAGTACTTGACGACGCAATTGCGACAACGAAAGGTGAGTCTGTTCGGGTTGAGTTTTGCTCTCCCGGGATTGCTGTGGCAGCTGCTGTTCTTTGTCTTCCCGATGATGTTCCTGATCGCCCTGAGCTTCTGGCTCGTCAAGAACTACCGCATGGTGCCCGGCTTTGAATCCGTCAACTGGGTCAAGATGTATACCCGCGGATACTTCTGGGACGCGTATTTCTACACGCTGATGCTGGCCGCGATTTCGACGGTGGTAACCAGCATCCTCGCGTTTCCCTGCGCCTATGCGCTGGCCTTCAAGGCATCGCCGACTGTGCGTCGATGGGCGATGTTTCTGCTGATCATCCCGTTTTTTACAAGCTATCTGGTTCGTGCCTATTCGTGGCAGATTTTTCTGGGCAACGAAGGCATCTTTAACGGACTGTTCTCCGTGTTCGGCTTCGGGCCCTACAAAATGCTTCACACCATGTTCGGAACCATGGTGGGCTATCTCACCCTGTGTTTACCGCTGGTGGTGGTGCTGCAGTTGCTCAGCCTCGCCAATGTCGACAAAAACCTGGTCGAGGCCGCGTGGAATCTCGGCTGCGGTCGCGTGCGAACAATTTTTCAGGTGATCGTGCCGCTGGCGAAGGTGGGTCTCGTCGTTGCCGCCACATTCTGTTTCATACTGTCGTTTGGCGATTTTGTCAGTCCGTATTATCTCGGCGGCAGCAAGCCGCCCACGTTAAGCATTCTCATCATCGACACCACCAAATCCGGACAGCAGTGGCCGCGAGCGGCCGTGGTTGCAATCACGATGATCGTCACCCTGATGATCGTCGCGTTTTCCGCGGTGACTTACGCTTACGCCCGGAGGACACGACAGTGAGTGATCGTTCCCGCGCCAGTGATTCGGCAATAAGCACCTGGTTTTTGCGACTGTATGTTCTTGTTGTGTTCGCGTTTGTCTTTGCCCCGATCATCGCGAGTTTTGTGTTCTCATTTAACTCCGATCGCTTTCCGACGATTCCGCTTGGGAGCTTTACAACCAAGTGGTACGAGACGATTTTCGCCGACACGGACGTGTGGGATGCCTTCGCTCGCAGTCTCACGGTGGCCGCGATTACCGCAGTGATTTCTACAACGATCGGCTTCTGTACCGCTTACACAGACTTCCGCTATCGGTTCAGGGGCAAGGGGTTTTACCTCGGGCTCGCACTGCTGCCGCCAACCGTACCTCTGGTGATCATGGGTCTGGCGATGCTTGCGCTGCTGTCGCGCATCAACATGTCCGGTCAGGTCTACTCCATCGTTATCAGTCATGTCGTGCTCTGTTCGCCATTTGCCATGGCGATCTGCCGATTGCGGCTGTCGCAAATGGATCCGAGTCTCGAAGCGGCGGCGTGGAATCTGGGCGCGAGCCAGTGGCAGGCGATGAAAACCGTGATTATTCCGTTTTGCAAACCGGCAATTATCGCAGCGCTGTGTCTGACCGCAGCGGTATCTTTCGACGAGTTCGCGGTTGCCTGGTTCGTGTCAGGTCTGAACAAAACCATCCCGGTGATGATTCTTGAGATTCTTCAGGGCAATGTTGACCCGCAAATTAATGCGATCGGTAGCTTCGTGTTCGCAATCTCCATCTCTCTCGTTGTCGTGGCCCAGATCCTGGTCATGACGAGAGATGACAAAGGCAGAAAGTCGTGATGAACGCACCCGTGCTCGTAGAGTTTAAAGACGTCGAGAAACGATTCGGCGATACCGTGGCCGTTGAAGCGATGGATCTTCAGATTCGTAAAGGCGAGTTTCTCGCCATCATGGGATCGAGCGGGTGCGGCAAGACCACAACACTGCGCATGCTGGCTGGGCTGGAGCAGCCGAGTGCCGGTCAGATCCTGCTCGACGGTAAGCGTGTTGATACCTTGAGACCCGAGGAGCGCGATACACCTCTGGTCTGGCAGAGTCTGGCGCTGTTTCCGTTTCTGAGTGTTGTGGAAAACGTTGAGTTCGGTCTGAAGATGCGCGGCGTTGACAAGGTCGCGAGACGCGAACGTGCAATGGACTGGCTCGGTCGCCTGGACATTGCAGAATTCGCCAGTCGCAGCGTTGACCAGCTTTCAGGTGGCCAGCGTCAGCGCGTGGCCCTGGCGCGCGCGCTTGTGACCACGCCGGAAATTCTGTTGCTCGACGAGCCGTTGAGCGCACTCGATGCCAACCTTGTCGTTCGCATGCAGGGCGTGCTGTCGAAACTACAGAAAGATCTCGGGATTACTTTTGTCTACGTCACCCACAGTCAGTCCGAAGCCTTTGCCATGGCCGACCGAATCGTGGTGATGAGCAACGGCCGCGTTGAGCAGATTGGCACACCCGAAGAGATCTATCGTGAACCGGCGACTCGCTTTGTGGCGGAATTCATCGGCACCAACAATATTGTGTCGGGCAGCGTCACGTCGGTGGACGATCGGCACACGACAATACAAGGCGATGGGGTAACTCTGACGGCCACCAACGGGTCGACAGCGCTTCGGGTCGGGGCGTCGGCCACGGCCGTGGTGAGCGCGGACAGCGTCAGGCTCAACGCGGCGCCGTCGGATGCCGTCAATCAGGCCAATCAGATTGTAGGCACGCTCGTCAGCGAAGCGTTCGTTGGATCCGTCGTGACATTGCTGCTTGAGACGCCGGCTGGTGAATTCAGAGTACAGACGCGTCAGCGCGATCTTGCACAAATCAATCTTGAACATGGCGCAAAGATTGCGCTGAGTTTTACCCCCGAGGACGTGTTTCTGCTACCCGATACCCGGGAAGGCGGTTAACCGTTTCCACAGAGGTAGCGGTGACACGCGTGTTCATTCTTATTTCAGGAAAAACATCATGACGCAGGACTTGCGAATCAACGTAATCGATCATCCGCTGGTGCAGCACAAAATGACCTTGCTGCGCGAGAAAGATACTTCTACTGCGAGCTTCAGACGGCTGATTCGCGAGGTGTCGCTGTTGCTGTGCTACGAGGTGACGCGCGATCTGCCGTTGACCACGCGCAAAATCCAGACGCCGGTTGCGCCGATGGAGGCGCCGATTCTCGACGGCAAAAAGCTGTGTTTTGTCTCGATTCTGCGCGCCGGCAACGGCCTGCTGGACGGGATGCTGGACCTGATGCCGTCGGCGCGCGTCGGACATGTCGGTCTGTATCGTGATCCCGACACGCTGAAGCCGGTCGAGTACTACTACAAGGTCCCGGGCGACATCGCCGACCGTCTGGTGATTGTTGTAGATCCAATGCTGGCGACGGCGAACTCGGCGACTGCTGCCGTACAGCGGCTCAAGGACGGTGGAGCGAAACGGATACGATTCCTGTCACTGCTGGCGGCGCCGGAGGGCATCCGGACCTTCAACGCCGCGCACCCGGACGTTGATCTCTTTACGGGCGCGCTGGATTCACATCTGAATGAACATGGCTATATCGTTCCGGGTCTCGGGGATGCCGGCGACCGGATATTTGGCACCAAATAGTGGCGCGCAACTGGGTGGATTTTGGTTCATTTGTCGATCCCGTTCCCTGGCCTGACCGGACGGTCGCCAGACGCTGCTAAAGTCCGAGGGCGAGTAAAAACAGAACGGTTCACGGCGCCGGACACGGGCGTGTGAGCTGGAAAATAAAGATACACAGGAGGCAGGACTCACGATGACACGGGTAGCAATAATTGGAGCCGGGCCATGTGGCCTCGGGGCGCTGCGGGCTTTTGCAGCAGCGCGTGATGGCGGCGAAAAAATTCCGGAAGTTGTGTGTTTCGAAAAACAGTCTGACTGGGGCGGTCTTTGGAACTACACATGGCAAACCGGTATGGATGGGCAGGGCGAATCCGTTCACGGCAGCATGTATCGGTATCTGTGGTCGAATGGCCCCAAGGAGTGCCTGGAGTTCGCTGACTACAGTTTCGAAGAGCACTTTGGCAAACCGATTCCGTCTTTCCCGCCCCGCCCGGTACTTGCCGACTACATCACCGGCCGCGCCGAGAAGAGCAACGTTCGTAACTGGGTCAAGTTTTCGACAACCGTGAGAGACGTTGTCTGGAGTCAGAATTCCAAACAGTTCATCGTCACCACCGAGAATCTCAAGTCCAACGAGCGGGTTACCGAATGGTTCGATTACGTGATCGTATCAACGGGACACTTTTCCGTACCCAACGTACCGGACTTTGAGGGTATCGATACCTTTGCGGGTCGGGTCATGCACGCTCACGACTTTCGCGAGGCGCGAGAATTCACCGGCAAGGATGTGCTGATCGTTGGCGCAAGCTATTCGGCTGAAGATATAGGTTTGCAGGTTCACAAGTACGGCGCCAAGTCCGTAACCATGTGTTATCGAACAGGAGCCATGGGGTTCAAGTGGCCGGACACCGTTGATGAGCGACCTCTGTTAACCCGTGTCGACAACTCCACGGTTCATTTCAAGGATGGCACCTCGAAGGACTTTGACGCGATTATTCTGTGTACGGGTTACCTGCACAGTTTTCCTTTTCTGGAAGACAACCTGAAGCTTCGAACCCACAACCGTCTGTATCCGCCAAAGCTCTATAAGGGCGTTGCCTGGCAGGACAATCCCAAGCTCATGTATCTTGGAATGCAGGATCAGTTCTATACGTTTTCGATGTTCGATGCGCAGGCCTGGTGGGCGAGGGATGTGACCATGGGCAAAATTTCGTTGCCGGCCGCCGGCGACCGCGCCAAGGACATCGACGCCTGGGTTGCGCGCGAAGAAAAGCTCGAGGACGATCATGCGATGATCGATTTTCAGGCCGACTACGTCCGTGACCTGTGTGCGGTGGTCGACTATCCAAAATTCGATATCGACCTCACCGTTGCAGAATTCAACGAGTGGGAGCATGACAAGGTCGAGAACATCATGACCTATCGAAACAAGGCCTTTAAATCACCGGTGACCGGCAACATGGCGCCGGTTCATCACACCCCCTGGCTGGAGGCGATGGACGACTCAAAAGAAACTTTCCTCGATACCAAATCGTAAGTTTCCGGTCTTAAGCCAGCCTGAGGGCATGGAACAGGTCGGTGCCGCCCCGGTGGCGGCACTTCAGGCCTGGAGCGTAAACAGCTGCCCGAATTCGGGCAGCTTTTCGTTGATGCCCCCAAGACGCAAGGCATGCCACGCCATCGCATGGTTGCTGCCCGTTACGGGTTTGCCAATGGTGGATTCGACATCACCCGCGACCTTCGCAACACGCAGACTGGTGCAGGAGATGAAGACACCATCGACGTCCGGTCGTGACCCGAGCTCTATGGCTGCATCGCGAATGGATTTTTCGCTGATGCGCGCGGCTACTCGATCATCGTGTTCGTTAAACGAACCAAACGCGTTCACCTGAAAACCGCCGGTCTGTTCTATGTACTCGCGTACACGTGCGTTGACCGCATCGCTGTAGGGCGTGAGCACCGCGAGTCTTTTCATGTCCAGCGCCCTGAAGGCCGCGAACCCGGCGGTGATCGGTGTTGTGCATTGAACGCCGGGGCGGGCTTTGTGAATCGCGTTAAACACGCCCTGTTCGCCGATAACCATCGAGGCCGACGTGCAGCCGTAGGCCACAACATCGAGATCCATGCCCGGCAGGATCAAATCAACAGCATCCGGGATTCTGGTTTCCATCGCCGCAAGGGATTCCGGCGTAACAATGTTGTCGGTCTCGACGCGCGTTTCGAAGATCCCGACGCCATCAAGACTGCCGGTGATCTGCCTGAACTCATGCTCGACCGTCTGGTCACTGCTGAGCACTACGAGTCCGATGGCCGCACGAGCCGCGACACCAGCGTCAGCTTCAAAGGGAATGTGCATTGGTGCGTGGCTCATGGCCGGGTTCTCCAGTTGTTTAAACGGCAGCGGTTACCGCAATCTCGACAATAAAGTCTGGCGATGCGAGCTTTGATTCCACGCATGCTCTGGTTGGTGCATTGCCCGGTGAAATCCACGCATCCCATATGGCGTTCATGTCGGCAAAGTCGCCAATATCGGACAGCCAGATCTGGGCGGTGAGCAGTTTGCTCTTGTCGGTGCCGGCTTCTTTGAGCAGGCCGTCGATTGCGGCCAGAATGTCTTTGGTCTGATCGGCAGCGCTGGCGCCGGGTGCGCCTTTGGCGACCTGGCCTGCGGTCGTGCAGATACCGCCATGAACCACGGCCTGACTCATTCTGTCGCCTGTTTCAATTCTCTTGATACCCATCTGATTCCTCCTCTGATTTGTTTGCCTGAATAGTTTGCTTCACCCGAGCACTCCGTCTGGTGCATCGGTGGTGTACCGAGTGTACCCCACCGACCTGTAGACTATCGGGCTGTAACGGTACCTGAATTGATCCGGATCGAATCTTGAATAACTATCAGCAGCAGTTCGATATAAAAGACCGCCCGGCCATGATCACGGGCGCTTCCAGTGGTCTCGGCGAAGAGTTTGCCCGAATCCTCGCGGCGTCCGGCGCGCCAGTTGTGCTTGCGGCGCGCAGGGTCGACAGGCTCGAAAGTCTGGCAGACGAAATTCGTGCATCTGGCGGCCGGGCGCACGCGCTCGCGCTGGACGTGAAAGACACACCCGGAATCGCGGCTGCGGTGAGCGAGGCGCAGAACGCATTCGGCCCGCTTCGAATTCTGGTCAACAACTCAGGCGTCGCGACGCCCGAACGCGCGGTAGACATCACGGAAGACAGCTGGGACCACGTACTCGACACCAATCTCAAGGGCGCGTGGTTCGTGGCCCAGGCGGTTGCAAAGCAAATGATGGCGAACGGGGTTGACGGCAGCATAATCAACGTTCAGTCCATCCTCAGCTTCAGGGTGGCACAGGCGGTTGCAAGCTATGCGGCATCCAAGGCTGGCTTGCTGCAGATCACCCAGAGCACCGCCCTTGAATGGGCGAGCAAGGGCGTGCGCGTTAACGGAATTTCGCCAGGCTACATCGAAACTGATCTCAACCGGGAATTCTTCACCACCGAAGCCGGCCAGCGCATGATCAGCAAAATTCCGCAAAAAAGACTCGGCCAGCCCGCTGATCTTGCCGGTGCGCTCATGCTGCTGGCGTCAGACGCCTCGTCGTTCATGACCGGCAGTACCATTGTTGTCGACGGCGGTCATCTCAATAACTCGTTGTAGTTCGCATCAACTCATCATCGAAGAGACACATAACTATCATGGACTTTACGCTACCAGCTGAAATCGAAGAGTACCGTCAGCGCGTTCGAGGGTTTGTTGAAGAACACATCATCCCTGTCGAAAGCATCCCTGAGGCCTATGACGAAGGCGAAAATATCAACGACGAGTATCTTGAACCGCTGCGACAGCGTGCCCGGGACGAGGGTCTGTGGTCGTTTCAGATGCCTAAGTATCGAGGCGGTCAGGAAGTCGGCATTGTCGGCATGGCGGCGCTGTATGAAGAGATGAATCGCTCGATTTTTGGCCCCGTCTGCTTCAACGCGGCCGCCCCCGATGACGGCAACATGCAGGTCCTTGAAAAAGTTGCCACCGACGCGCAGAAAGAAAAGTTTCTGCAGCCCATTGTCGACGGCAAAGTGCGTAGCTCTTTCATCATGACGGAGCCAGCCCCCGGGTCCGGCTCAGACCCTGGCGGCATGATGAAGACGTTTGCCGAAAAACGTGGCGACAAATGGATCGTCAACGGACACAAGTGGTACATCACCGGCGCCGGTGTGGCGCAGACGTTCATTCTTGTTGCCCGCACGTCCGACGATCCGCGCAACGGCCTGACCGCATTCCTCTTTGACCGCGACGATCCGGGTTGGGAAATTGTGCGGCGTATCGCCATTCTCGGTCCCGAGGAGCACGGCGGTCATTGCGAACTTAAATTTACCGACATGGAAATTCCTGACGAAAATCGTCTGATGGAAGTCGGTGACGGCCTGCGGCTGACGCAGATTCGTCTGGGCCCTGCGCGCCTGACTCACTGCATGCGCTGGCTTGGTCTTGCCAAACGATCGCTTGAGATCGCCGGTGAGTACGTGTCCGAACGCGAGGCTTTCGGTTCGAAGCTGGTTGATACCCAGGGCGTTCAGTGGATGCTGGGAGAGGCGGCCATGGACATTCACGTTGGGCGACTGTTGACCATGCACGCGGCGTGGAAGCTGCAGCAGGGCGAGCGCGCCCGACAGGAAGTGTCGATGGCCAAGGTGGCCGTCGCTGACACCTTGCACAAGTCCGTCGATACGGCGATCCAGCTCACGGGTGCCAAAGGATATTCGAAAGATACGGTTCTCGAATGGATCTACCGTTATGCACGACAGGCGCGGCTGGTTGACGGGGCGTCAGAAGTTCACAAGATGGTTCTGTCACGATTCCTGATGAAACAGGGCCAGGATTTTTGGTCCTGGGGCTGATTTTTGTCGGAATTTCCGGTTACCGGTCACTGTGCGGCAGCGGCCGGTGGCTCCTCACTGAACATAAGCCTGCGGCAGCGGTAGAATAGGGGTCCAGTCGTGAACGCCCCGGAAACTATCGATGGCTTTGAGAGATGTCACCCTCGACGATAAATACGTAGTCGAACACGGACATGTTTTTGTAACAGGCATTCAGGCGCTGGTGCGCCTGCCAATGTTGCAGCGTGACCGCGATCTGGCTGCTGGACTCAACACGGCGGGATTTATCTCCGGATACCGTGGGTCCCCTCTGGGCGCGCTCGATCTCCAGCTGTTTCGCGCTGAAAAATTTCTCAAAGAAAAACACGTCAAGTTTCTCCCGGGTCTTAACGAAGACCTCGCCGCCACGGCCGTCTGGGGTACCCAGCAGTCGCCGTTAACGGGCGAATGCAAATACGACGGCGTGTTTTCGATGTGGTACGCCAAGGGGCCCGGTGTTGATCGATCCGGTGACGCGTTGCGACACGGCAACCTGGCAGGCGCATCCGAGAACGGCGGCGTGCTTTGCCTCATGGGTGACGATCACGCCTGTGAGTCATCGACGACGGCGCACCAGACTGAATTTGGAATGAAGGACGCGTTGATTCCGGTGTTAAACCCGGCCGGCGTTCAGGACATCCTCGACTTCGGATTGCTGGGCTGGGGTATGTCGCGTTATACAGGCTGCTGGGTGGGCCTTAAGTGTGTGCACGATACGGTAGAGGCAACGGCTTCGGTATCTGTCGACCCTGATCGCACACGCATTATCGTTCCAGACGATTTTCCGATGCCCGAAGGCGGGTTGAACATTCGGTGGCCAGATACGCCGCAGCTGCAGGAGCAGCGTCTGCATGAGCATCGCCTGGAAGCGGTTGATCACTTCTGGAAAGCAAACAGTCGCGACGAGATTGTTTTTGACTCTCCGGATGCGTGGCTTGGACTCGCCACCTGTGGCAAAAGTTATCTCGACACACGACAGGCATTGAACCTTCTCGGCCTGGATGAGCAGGGTGCCAAACGCCTCGGCATTCGCTTGTACAAAATCGCGATGACCTGGCCGCTCGATCTCGACGGCGGACGACGTTTTGCCAAGGGGCTTGAGTCTGTCATCGTCGTTGAAGAAAAAAGAGCACTCGTCGAGACCCAGCTCAAAGAAGCGCTGTACGGCACCGCTAACGCACCGGGCATCATTGGCAAACGCGACGAGCATGGCGCAGTTCTGTTCCAGCCGTGGCTGCGACTCAACGGGGTGCAGATCGCGATCGAGATTGGCAAGCGCATACTCGCGAGACGACCGGATGAGGGTGTTGCGGCCAAACTGGCCGAGCTGGAGGCTCAGATGAAACGCGACAATGAGCGCGGCGCAGCGGATATGGTTCGAACGCCTTATTTCTGCTCGGGCTGTCCGCACAATTCGTCAACCGTTGTACCCGAGGGCAGTAAAGCCCTGGCCGGCATTGGCTGCCACTTCATGGCGCAGTGGATGGATCGCGACACTGATCGCTACACGCAGATGGGCGGCGAAGGTGCGAGCTGGATTGGCGAGGGCATGTTTTCGTCGCGCAAACACATGTTCCAGAACATTGGTGACGGCACTTACTTTCATTCAGGATTTCTTGCCATTCGTGCGGCGATCGCATCAGGCGTCAACATCACATACAAGATTTTGTTCAACGACGCGGTAGCGATGACGGGAGGGCAGCCTATGGACGGCGAGCTCTCGCCACAGTCCATAAGCCAGCAACTCTATGGCGAAGGCGCGAAGAAAATCGTGGTCGTTACTGATGAGCCGGAGAAGTACCCACAGAATTCAGGGTTTGCACCGGGCGTCAGCGTTCACCATCGACGAGATCTCGACGCAGTGCAGCGAGATTTGCGAGAGATAGAGGGAACCACGGTTCTGATCTACGACCAGA